>JBMORB010000269.1:0-2132 GCA_049320925.1 Thermodesulfobacteriota bacterium
CAGGGTAGCGGTGGCGTATTCCGTGCTGCCGGCCACCGGCGACACGGCCTGCCCCTTCGCAACCGCGTCCCCGGCCTTGACGGCCAGCGAGGACTGCTTCTCAAAAGGGGCGTCCACCAGCAGGGTGATGGCGGCGGGCGCCGGTATTTCCTGCGCCGTCATTGCCGGATCCAGGGCGTCATAGGCCAGTCGGGGCTTTGCCAGTCCGAAAAACGGTTTTTTTATCATAGCCTTACCTTTTCCCTCACTTTATCTTTGCAATGCCGCGAAACCAGCCGGCAACCTTGTTTTTACTGCGCATGGCACTCGCCGCATTCAACCGGTCCGCCCATGTCCTTATGACACCCGATGCACTGGTCATGCATCGCGTCCGACGACTTCTGGAACTTCATGATCTTTGCCTCGCCCAGGTCCGGCTCGTGGCACTCGCCGCAGGAGGCGGGAACGGTCTCGCCTTCCGCCAGGGAATGACAGCGCTTGCAGGTCCAGGTATCGGGCTCGGTTTCCAGAAACGCGTGGTGATCATCGGAAGGATATTTGTCCCCGGACAGGGGGTGACAGTCCGCGCACACGGCGGGCACGGTCTTGGCCTCCTGGGTGCCGTGACACTGGGCGCAGGCCGTGAAATTTTCGGTCTCATTGTGATGATGGCAGACCGTGCAGTCATCGGCATACTGGGTATGGGTGGTATGGTCAAACACCACGTCGCCGCCCAGGTTTTTGTACACCTTGCGAACCGGTTCATCGGGCTTTTCCGGGGAGCCGGCCGCGTAACAGACGATGCCCACAACCAGTAAAACCACCGCCAAGCCGTAAGCAACCTTGATTTCCTTTTGAGATCCCATCTACCTATCCTTTTTATCCGAGTTAAAGAAACAGGTTCGTAAAAAAATTATAAAGAAGGATTTCTAGCACAGTCAAAGGCCTCTTTTCAAGCATTTTATGCCAAAAATGAAACAGCTGCGCATGTGGGCTCGCTCCTGTCTGCCGCAGCCGCATATTTGGAAAAAATCGCTTCAAGCCTTTGATTTTTTTAAAAAAATTCGGGCCGGCCGTTGAGGAAAACCACCGTCACCGGCCGTTGGCAGGGCACGCGGCGCCATAAAAACAAACGGCGGGCATGCTGTTTTCAGCATACCCGCCGTCAGGTCCATGAAAAAAACGACAAGAAGGGGCTACAACACCGGCCGTCCCGCACGTACGGGGCCGGTTTCTCACCGCATGGGGACTTGGCCGGACCCGGTCTACTTTGCGGCGCGCTTGGACGCCTTGAGCGGGTTGATCTTGGCCTTGGCCACCGGCGCGGCCTCCACGATATGGGTGGCCAGATTGCACCGGCCCCGTTTCCATTTGGCTGCCGGGTCCGGCGTGGCCGTGCAGTAACGGCCGGTGGGGAATTCGGCAACACGCTTGCAGCCTTCACAGGCCTCAACAATGGGCTTGCACACGCCGCCGGTAAACGAACAGCCGGCAGAGGTCATAAACGGGCACTCAACGTTCTCTTTTACGGTTACACAATTCATGCAAAAACACCTCCATAACATACACCACGACCGATTCCGGCCATGGTAAAATTTCAAAGTCCTACTTTGTAAATCCATTTTCCCGTCAAGTCAAGGTTTTTTTGGCTTTTTAGGGTCCAGTGCGTTTCCTCTCGTATTTTTCATTGGCATCGGGATCGAAGTCGAGTCTCAATTACAACCTCCCTCTCCCCCTGGGAGAGGGTCGGGGTGAGGGGGTTACCTGTACGGCGCGGGTTTCTGTAGGCCCTCCGGTCACCAAAGCCGTAGGGACGCAAAATCTTGCGTCCTGTAAAATTGATTTTTACTCCTTGCTTATCCGTGTACTTTTCTTGACGGCAAGAAAAGTACCAAAAGAACCGGGCCCCGCGACTTGGCCACGCCCCAGGCGTGGCTTCCCTCGCTCGGCTGCGCCGCAACGGGCGGGGGTTACCACAATGTCCAGCGCGTCATCAAACACCTGCCTTTGACGGGTGTTACGGGCCAAGCGTAAGCTTGCCCGTGGCACCCATTGATGGACGGCCGGGACATGCCGGCGGAAAACAAAATGTAGCGGCGACCTTCAGGTCGCCATTCAGCCGGCGCAGGCCATCGGCCTTTTTTATGGAAGCC
>JBMORB010000270.1:0-2127 GCA_049320925.1 Thermodesulfobacteriota bacterium
GTGCAATAGGTGTGCCACCACTTTCCCTTATTCATAACTACTTGCGACTTAAGATAATTCGGTATTCAACCCGTTAAAAAAAGGACCCTGTCGCTGGTTATCACAATGGAACGTCAGTAAACCTGTACTGAAAATTAACTTTTAAAAACAAATTGTTGATAAAATTTTCCCGGTTTCCTGAAAAGCTGGAACGGTCCTGTCCGACAGGAGCAGTCGAATGATGTCGGTTCTCTTACCGTTTCTGGCGACAAGAAAAATACACGGACAAACAAAGCGTTCGTCATGCCGGGCCACGACCCGGCATCCAGTAACTGATGACCGATATATCTGGCTGCCCTGCTGCACGTCACCCAGACCCACTGGATCAGATCCGAGTCAGGCCCGGCCGGGGTGACGGAAGCCTAAAAAATAGCTTTTCGATACCGATAGCGATACCGATACCGATTTCGATCTGGATAAACAAAGCAGAAGATGTACCGTCATGATTAAAGCCTTTTTTGGACAACAGTGATGCTGTCTTGACGCTTGACATGGACATGCGGACAGGCTAAGTACTTCATTGGACAGTTGATCAATATTTATAAAAGGGCACGGTCAAAACGCCATGAAAACCATCGCCTATTTCGACGCCTCCCACGACATGCCCGAGGAGGTCATCGCGGCCGCCGGGTTTGTGCCGTACAAGATCATGGGAAACGTTCACGTTCCCAATGATCCGGCGGACCGGTATCTTTCGGCCTTTTTCTGCCCGGCCGCGCGCAGCATGCTCACCGAGGCCCTGGCAAACGCCGGGCAATGGGCCGGGATCGTCATCGCCCAGGGATGCAATGCCACCAACCGGCATTACGACGTGTGGAAGCGGCATGTGGACACCCCGTTTCTGCACTGGTTCAACACGCCTTTAAAAGACGATGCCGCCGCGGTCCGGTTCATGAAAACCGAGCTGTGGCGGCTGGTCGACGCCCTTTATCACCGGTTCGGCGCCCTTGTCACCGACCCGATGCTGGCCGACGCCATCCGCGAATCCAATGCCGTCAAGAAGCGGCTTCAGGTTTTTGCCGGGCTTCGGGCGGAAAAAGACATGACCAACCGGGAATACCTGGAGGTCCTGATCAGAAGCATGACCCTGCCCAAGTCCATGGCCATAAAGGAAATCGATGCCGCCATTGACACTGTCAAAAACCGGGGCCCTTTTCCGAAAGACAAGATCAAAGTGCTGCTCACCGGCTCGGACGTCACCTATCCGGAGCTGATGGACCAGATCGACGAGGCGGGTTTCCGGGTGGTGCGGGACGATCTTTCCATCGGAGAGCGCTATTTTACCACCCTGATTCCCGAAGAAGGAAACCCCTTTGAGACCCTGGCACGGTATTATCTGTCCATACCGAAGCCCGCCACCAAGCTGGGCCTGCGCCGGAGGGTCCAGTACCTTGAAACGGCTCTTGAACAGTCCGGCATCAGGGCCGTGATCTCCCAGAACCTCAAGTTCTGCGAGCCCTATGCCTATGACGCGGTCCTGGTGAACAGCGCCTTAAAAGAAAAGGGATGCCGGGTGCTGCATGTAGAAAGAGAGTACACGCCCACGCCGGACAGCCAGATGGCAACCCGGCTGGCCGCGTTTGCGGAAATGGAATAACCCGAATATTTTATGGCTTCGTAAAAGTCCTTACATCGTCATTCCGGGCTTGACCCGGAATCCAGTATAAAATTGACATTATTCATTTTTACTGGTACCCGGCCCGGAGGCCGGGGTGACGGAATAAGGTAAATTTCGAGTTTTTACGCAACCATCAATATTTCATGAAATATCTGGGATGATGATTGTCCAAAATCAAATTTTAAATAGGGTTTTGTATTTATAACCATCTGAATATAAAAATTTCGAAAATAAAACCAGAAACAAGGGTTCCCCATGGAAAGGGGTTCTAAAATTCAGCATGGGCGTCAATGACCGTTTTCGCCCTTTGCGGCGCAGCCAAGCGCAAGCGGTTTTTCGGAAAACAAGCGGGCAGGCTGTTTGAGCCCGCCGCAGGCGGGCGAGTTCCTGACCGCGCCGAAAAAACGCTTGCGCGAGGGAAGCCGAAGGCCAAGCCGCGGGGCGCGCTTCTTTTGGTACTTTTCTTGGCG
>JBMORB010000271.1:0-2116 GCA_049320925.1 Thermodesulfobacteriota bacterium
TGGCCGACGCGGACGGCGACGCCAGCTTTGACGACGAAATTCACCTGGTCTATGACCGGCTCAACGGCACCACATTGCAGGGACTTCGCAACGTGCCGGGCAAGGAGCCCCTTCCGGCCGGCGGCGTAAACATTGCCGCTGGCACGCCCGTGGTGCTGGGACGTTACGCCGCCATCACCTCCCGGGGCATCGTGGCCAGAAACACCGGCCAGGAGACCACGGTCCGCCTGACCCTGAACCAGCCCCTGGACACGGCCGACATCATGCGCATGATTTCCAACACCACGCCGGGCGAACAGTCGGCCGTCTCGGTGCTGGGCACCCACGCGCTTCAGGCCGACAGTTCACTGAAAGTAACTTCCACGGCAGACACCTACTCTTTTATTGAAACCGACAATCCCACCCTGCAGCAGGAGAGCGTGGCGGCCCAGAACTGGGCGCTTTCCGGCATGACCGGCGGGAACAGCTTTCTTAAGGAACTGTGGCTCCGGTCCAACAAGCGGCTCTCCTACGAGACCCAGGTGAAGGTCAAGTTCACCGAAACCGAGGATGACAATACCCCGACTTTTGTCAACCATCCGGGGAACTATATGCCGGGCATCGCCTTCCGGCTGCGACGGGTCGGCCCCCACCCCGGCCAGTCCACCTATTACGGCATGTCCTTTATGCGGGGTATTACCGGCCGGACCCAGCACAGCACGGACAGCGGATGCGGGGAAACCACGTGGCGCAGCGAGGATGACGATATCTCCGACAACCTTTTTGAGGGTCATGAGAGCAACAGCGCATTTACCTACACGTCCACCTGCCCGGATTCGGATTTTGCCCCCTCCACATGGGACGACGACAGGCCCCTGGACGGCATTCCCTACCTGATCTTCTGGCAAAAAGACCTGAGCACCAATGCCGACGGCAGCCCCCTGAGCACCGGCTGCGGCGGCAGCGTGCCTGAGGGCTACTCACCCTTTGAATGGCTGGCCTACATGCCCCTGGTGACGGTTGAAAAACGCACCATTTACCAGTACGACAACACCATTAGGGCACGCGTCTATGGCAACATTTATTACGGGGGCAATGAAACCGGCTTTCCCGGAGGGGAGTTCAATCTTGCCGCCTGCCAGGCCCGTGGCATGAACAATGACGATGTACAGTCGGTGCGTGTGGCATCCGGGTACACCCTCACCCTCTACGAACACGACAACTTCGGGGGAAGGTCTCTCTCTCGAACATCGGATTACGGAGACCTGGGCCTTATCTGGGATGGTCTTTGGAACTGGGCTAACAAAACATCCTCTCTCAAGGTCACCGGCCCCCCGAGCCTGAGCGCACCTTGGTACGACGGCCCCGTCGCCGGTCAAATCCCCAGTTACACCAGAACCGCCTGGAAACTCACCGACCCCTACGGCATGTTTAAAACCTACACTGTTGACGGCGTAGAAATACTCGGCCTGCCCGGTGCCCGGACTGTCATGGATCCAGCCACTGCCTTTACCGCCGGCGGTCCCAAACCCGTGGCCAATGCCGCCTACATCGTGTTCCCCGGCAGCAGCAGTTCCGCCGACAAACGGGATCTGAACTACCGGCTCTATCTGAAGGAGTGGGCCACGGTGGGGTTGCAGATTTTTGAAATGGAAGGGGACCTTGACTGTAACATCACCACCGGCACCGGCGGAGTGGAGCGGATCAACGCGGTGTCCGCCTTTTTCGGGTCCAACGCCATTGCCGGTACGGAAAGTCAGGCCGCGAACAGCTGGAAGGACGGCAACCGCAAAGCCTACCCGGCGTCCACCGCCGCCAACTACCTCACCTACCCGGTCAAATGGCTCAATGACGGAGCCTATTTCACCCAGGCGGTATGGGACGGCCTGGGCATTCAGAATACTGATGAGCCTCGTTTTCCCACCGCAGGCGGCTATACCAGCAAACTGGTACCCAACCCCTATGGCGGATCAGGCTGCGGCGGCAACACCAACATCAAGCTGGTGGAAAAGGGTAAAGACCTGGAAGGGGATAACACCCACATATACTCGGCCACGTTTCTGACCGTGAAAGAGTACCCCCCTCATGATGAGCAGCCCGCTTATTATAATGAATACAATTTTGACACCGAGTATAT
>JBMORB010000272.1:0-15723 GCA_049320925.1 Thermodesulfobacteriota bacterium
CTTTTTCTTGTTCAGCGAGTAGGCGAGATAAATGATCAGCGCAAAGGTGGCGAACACCGAGGGCTGGAAGGAAACCGGCCCCACGTGCATCCACCGGGTGGCGCCGCCGGCCGTATAACCGATGCCCTTCACGTAAAGGAGTCCCAGCAACACGATGGCCAGTCCCAGCAGACCGTAGGCGGTAAAACGGAATACCCGGTAGGAGACATAACGGCAGCACGTCATCAGGCCGATGCCGGCCGCCAGGAATATCGCCTGGCGCTTGAGGAAATAGGCGCCGTCTCCAAACCGCTGGGCCGCGATATGAGAGCTGGCGCTGTAGACCATCACCACGCCGATACCGGCCAGGATCAGGACCGGAAACAGCAGGCCCAGGTCCACACGCAGCAGGTTGGTTTTTGCCGGGTAACCTCTCATGCCTTTTCCTCTTTGAGCGCGCGCGCGGCGTCGCAGAAATCGTCGCCGCGATGGGCGTAACTCTTGTACATGTCGAAACTGGAACAGGCCGGAGACAGCAGCACCGCGTCTCCGGGTTCGGCCACATCGTAAGCCCGGCGCACCGCCGCCGCCATGGAATCGGCCTCCCACAGGGAGACCGACCCGTTGATGGCCACGCGGATCTTCTCTTTGGCCGCGCCGAACAGGACCACGGCCCGGGCCCGTTCCCTAATGGCGTTCTTCAGCACGCCGTAATCGCACCCCTTGTCCTCGCCGCCTAAAAGCAGCACCACCCGGCAGGTGAAAAACTCCAGCGCCCTTCGCACCGCGTCCGGGTTGGTCGCCTTGGAGTCGTCAAAAAAGTGAACGTCACCGATGCTGGTGACATACTCCAGGCGGTGGCGCAGCCCCTTGAAACCGTCCACCGCGGCCTGAACCCCTTCCACCGTGGCGCCCATGGCCAGTGCTGCCAGAATCGTCGCCGCGATGTTTTCCATGTTGTGCCGGGCCCGCATCAGGGGCGACGCCACGCTGATGACGGCCGTCTGATCGCCGCCTTCGACGATCTCGATGGTTTTCTCCCCGATCAGGGCGCCGTCTTTCGTGTTTCTGCCGCCGTTGTAAGTCAGTTTGCGGCTCCGGATACCCTTGGCCGCCTGAAGCACATGAAAGTCGGCGCCGTTGAGAACCGCCACGTCCGTTTCCGTCTGGTTTTCAAAAATCCGCCCCTTGGAACGCACATAGGCGTCAAAGTCCACATACCGGGCCAGGTGGTCCTCGGCGATGTTGAGCAGCACGGCCACCTTCGGCCGGAAGGTCTCAATGGTGTCCAGTTGAAAACTGCTGACCTCCAGCACCACCGTATCGGCTTTTTCCCCCTCATCGACAAATTCGATCAGGGGCGTGCCGATGTTGCCGCCCACGAACACGGACTGCCCCGACACCCTGAGCATGTCGCCCAGCAGGGTGGTGACCGTGGTCTTGCCGTTGGTGCCGGTGACCGCGGCCATGGATTTTGTGACAAACCGGGCCGCCAGCTCGATCTCACCGATCACGGGAATGCCCTTTTCCCCGGCCTTCACCAGGGGCAAAAGGTCCGAGGGAACGCCGGGACTCACCACGATAAAATCCGCTGACAGGAAGGTCTGATCCCTGTGTCCGCCCAGTTCCAGGGTCACGCCCAGTTCCCGGGCCGACGCGGCCGCGGCGCCGAGTTTGTCTTCGCCGGCCTGGTCGGTGACGACCACCGACGCCCCGCGGCGAACCAGAAAACGGGCCGTTGCCAGGCCGGACTTGCCCAGTCCCGCCACCACCACTTTTTTGTTTTCGATCTGCATCGTTGTCATCAGCGTATCTTTAATGTGCTCACCGCGATCAGGGCCAGCCCGATGGCAATAATCCAGAAGCGGACGATGATCTTGGGCTCCTGCCACCCCTTGAGTTCAAAATGGTGGTGCAGTGGGGCCATGCGGAAAATCCGCTTGCCGTGGGTGGCCTTGAAAAACGCCACCTGCAATATCACGGAAAGGGTCTCCACCACGAAAAGCCCGCCCACCAGGACCAGCAGGATTTCCTGCTTGGTAATGATCGCCACCGTGCCCAGGGCGCCGCCCAGGGAGAGGGATCCCACGTCCCCCATGAACACCTGCGCGGGATAGGCGTTGAACCACAGAAATCCCATCAGGCCGCCGGCCATGGCGCCGCAAAAAACCGTCACCTCGCCGCTGCCCGGCACGTGCGTCACCTGGAGGTATTTGGCGATGACGGCGTTCCCCGCCACGTAGGCAAACACCATGTAGGCCACGAACGATATCACCAGAGGTCCGGCCACCAGCCCGTCCAGGCCGTCGGTAAGGTTGACGGCGTTGGATGTTCCCACAATGATGAACATGCCCAGCAGCAGATAGAACCATCCCAGGTCCGGCATCACCTGTTTGAAAAACGGCACCAGCAGAAGGGTGTTGGAACCGGAGGCCTGGAGAATCAGCAGGCACACGCCGGCCGCGGCCACGACCTGGGCGACGAACTTGGCCCGGGCCGACAGCCCCTTGCTCCTTTTTTTGATCTGCATCAGGTAGTCGTCGGCAAAACCGATGAGGGTATAGACGATCAGCGCCGCGATGGCCACCCAGATATAGCGGTTGGTCAGGTCGGCCCAGAGCAGGCAGGCCGCCAGCACGGAAAAAACGATCAGCAGGCCGCCCATGGTGGGTGTGCCGGCCTTTCCCTGGTGGCGCTGGGGCCCCAGCTCCCGGATGTACTGACCGATCTGCATGCGGGCCAGGGTCCGGATGGTAAAAGGCCCCAGGAGAAAACAGATCAGGAAGGCGGTGAGGCTGGCATAGATCGTCCGGAACGTGATGTACTGAAACACGTTGAAGAACGATATCTGCGTGTGCAGCGGGTATAATAAATGGTACAGCATCGGTTACCGGCTCCCTTTCGTTTCCGTCGCCCCGTCGCCATGGGCCAGAAGGGCCCGGACAACGGTCTCCATGCGCATGCCCCGGGACCCTTTGACCAGGACCCAGTCTCCCGGACCCAGGACGGAACATGCCGCGGCAATGATCTCTTCCTTGGACCCGGTCATGATTTTTTCAGGCGCCATGCCGGCGGAAGCGGCGCCCCCGGCCACAGCTTCCGCGAATTCACCCGTCACATACAGCCTGTTTACACCGCTCTCGGCCGCCATGACGCCTGTTTTTCCGTGCATCAGCGGCGCGTGGTCCCCCAGTTCGAACATGTCGCCCATGATCAGGATCCCGCGCCCGGCCCCCTTCAGCTCCCGCAATCCGGTCAGGGCCGCCTTCATCGACTCCGGATTGGCGTTGTACGTGTCATCCACCAGGGTAAACCCGGCCCTGGTTTGAACAACGGTCATGCGTCCCGGCACCGGAGAGAAACCCTCCAGGCCGGCCTTGATCTCCGCGGCGGAAACGCCGAATTCCTCGCCTACGGCTGCGGCGGCCAGGGCGTTGGACACCATGAACGCGCCGGCCACCGGAAGGGCCACCGCCGTTCGCCGGCCGCCGGGCAGGATCAGATCAAAACAGACCCGGCCTTCGGACCGCCGGACCGACTCGGCCCGGACATCAGCGCCCGGCGACACCCCCCAGGTAATCACCCGGCCCGGCGCTTTTTCCGCCATCCTGGCCACCCGTGCGTCGTCGGCGTTCAGAACGGCCACGCCCCTTTTCCCCAGACCCTCGATCAGTTCGCCCTTGGCCTTTGCCACCCCGTCCAGGCTTTCCAGGCCGGCCAGGTGACCGGCGCCCACGTTGAGCACCACGCCCAGGTCCGGCTCGCATATTTTTGCCAGACGGCCCATTTCTCCGGGCGCGCTCATTCCCAGTTCCAGGACCGCCACCCGGTGCTGTTTTTCCAGCCGGAACAGGGTCAGGGGCAGGCCGATCTCGTTATTAAAGTTTCCCGCCGTTGACAGCACCCGGTACCGCTGGCGACACACTGACGCCGCCATCTCCTTGGTGGTGGTTTTGCCGTTGGTGCCGGTGATGGCCGCCACCCGGGGATTCAAAACTCTTCGACGGTGGCGGGCCAGGTCGCCCAGTGCCCGAACCGTGTTTTCCACCACCACGCACGGCGCCCCGGCGGATTTAATCCGCGTGCCGATGCCCGCCGCCGCGTGGGTCCTGTCGATCATCACGCCCCCGGCCCCCTGTGCCAGCACCTGATCGATGAAATCATGGCCGTCGTATCGCTGACCGGCAATGGCCACGAAAAGCTCGCCCTTCTGAAGGGTCCGCGAATCGATGGATATGCCGTCAAACGTCTCATGTCCCGCTCCGGCCGCCAGTTCACCGTCCGTCACCGCCGCCACGTCCCGAATGTTCCATGCCGTCTGGTCCGCCATGCCGTCTATCCGCACCGTCCCACCGACATGGCGGGCCTTTCCTCATGGGTCTGACCGCCCGCGATCTTCAGCGCTTCAGCCGCTTCCCGGCGGTCGTCAAAATCAATGGTCCTGTCCTTAAAGATCTGATAGGTCTCCTCGCCTTTGCCGGCGATCAGAATCGTGTCGCCGGGGGCCGAGGCCATGACCGCCGTCCGGATGGCCTGCCGGCGGTCCGGTTCCACCAGAAAACGCCCGGCGTCGCCGGGACCGGCCAGGGCGGCAATATCAAAGACCTGTTCCGACAGGCCGGAAGTGCCCTTCACGATCTCCGCGATAATGGCCTGGGGTTCCTCGCTTCTCGGATTGTCGGAAGTCACCACCACCCGGTCGGCGATGGTGACCGCGATTCTGGCCATCTTCGGCCGTTTGGCCCTGTCCCGGTCCCCGCCGCAGCCGAACACGCAAAAAAGCCGGCCCCGAGAAATCTTGCGAAGGGCCGCCAGCACGTTTTCAAGGGCGTCGGGCGTGTGGGCGTAATCCACGAACACAAAACGTCCCATCCGGTCGGCCACCTTTTCCAGCCGGCCGGGCACGCCGGTAAATCCATCGATGCCTGTGCGGACCGCTTCCGCGTCAAGCCCCAGGGCAAAGGCGGCGCCGGCGGCGCACAGAATGTTCTCCAGGTTGTAGGGCCCCACCAGCGGCGAAGAAAACGCCATTTCCCCGGCGGGCGTCACAAGGGTTCCGGAAATGCCGGCCGGGGAGCTGACAATGCCCCGGGGGTGAACGGCGCAGTCTTCCGAAAATCCCGCGCTGACACGCCCGGCTGGCGGCAGGGTTTCAAAAAGGGCCAGGCCCCGCTTGTCGTTGCAGTTGATCACCGACGCGACCCTTTTCTTTCGAATATGAATCTCCGGCGTTTGGATAAACAGCCGCTTCTTGCATTCCCAGTAGGCATCCATGGTGCCGTGAAAATCCAGATGATCCTGGGTCAGGTTGGTAAACACCGCCGCGTCGAAAACGCACGCCGCCACCCGCTGCTGGGCCAGGGCGTGGGAGGAGACCTCCATGACCACGTGAGTCACGCCGGCGGCGGCCATTTCGCTCAAGATGCGCTGAAGATCCGCCGATTCCGGCGTGGTCAACGGGTTTTTAAAACGCCGGCCGCCGTACCGGAAATTCCCGGTGCCGATCACGCCCACGTTTTTACCCGCCGCGGCCAGCATGCGCTCCACCAGGGCCGTGGTGGTGGTTTTGCCGTTGGTGCCGGTAACGCCCACCATCATGAGCCTTTCGCACGGATTGCCGTAAAACATGGCCGCCAGCACCGCCAGCGCCCGGCGTGTGTCGGACACCCGCACCACCACGCCCCGGGTATCCACGTCCTTTTCAACCACGATGGCCGCCGCGCCCTTTTCCAGGGCCTGGCCGATAAAGTCATGGCCGTCTTTGGCGCTTCCCCGGATGGCCACAAAAATACCGCCGGGCAAAACCGCGTCGGCCCGGTAGTGAATCGACGAAATCTCCGGATCGGGCATCACGCCCCGGGCCGCCCCGCCGAAGCGGACGCTTTCCGGACACACCGGTGAAAGCAGTTCGGAAAGTCTCATCCGGCCACCTCCACGGGGATGGAAACCATGATGCTGTCCCGCTGGTCCGGCGCGTCGGGCGGGACCCCCAGGTAGCTCAGTACTTCATAGGCGATGCGCCGGAACGCCGGCGCCGCCACCACGCCGCCGTAATGGTGTTTCCTGGGCGCGTCCAGCACCACGAGCACCGCGATGCGGGGACTGGTTTTCGGCGCAAAGCCCATAAACGATGAGATGAATTCATTCTCCGTGTATCCGCCCGCCTCGTTGTGTTTCTGGGCCGTGCCGGTTTTCCCGCAGACCGTATATCCCTTGATGGCGGCCAGGGTACCGGTGCCGTCCTCCGATGTCACCGTCTCCATGATATTGGCCACCGTCCGGGCCGTCTTTTCGGATATCACCCGCCGGCCCTGGGCGGCGCCGTACAGGCGGATCACATCGCCCCGGCCGTCGACAATGGCCTTGACCACGTAAGGTTTCATGAGTATCCCGCCGTTGGCCACGGCCGAAAGAGCCGTCACCAGTTGAATGGCCGATACCGACACGCCCTGGCCGAAGGCGATGGCCGCCGTGTCGATGGGGGTCCACCGGCCGTAATCGGCCAGCATGCCCCGGGTCTCGCCGGCGCAGTTGACGCCGGTCTCCTGGCCGAAGCCGAACCGGCTCAATGCCTCCCACAGGCCCTGGCGGCCGATCATTTCGCCCACCTTTGCCGCGCCAATGTTGCTGGAGAACTGAACAATCTGGGCCAGGGAGAGCCATCCGTGGGGCTTGGTGTCATGGATCAGGTTTGTGTAAATCCGGTACTTGCCGTCCTCACAGAAGACAGCCGTGTCGGGTTTGCAGACCCCGGCTTCCAAGGCCGCCGCCGCCAGAAACACCTTCATGGTGGAACCCGGCTCAAACGCGTCGGCCACGGCCCGGTTGCGCCACCACCGCCGGTCGTACCGGGAAAAAGCGTTGGGATTGAAAAGGGGGTAATTGGCCATGGCCAGGACCTCGCCGTTGCGCGGGTCCATCACCACGGCCATGCCCGACGCCGCCTCATGGGCCAGGGCCGTCTCTTCCAGCACCGTTTCCACGATGCACTGGACCGCTCCGTCGATGGTCAGCACCAGGCTGTTGCCGCCGCTGTCGGCGACGTCCGCGCCGCCCTCGGTATAAAGGTCATGCCCCCTGGCGTCCTTGACGATAGTGCGGCGCGCGGACCGGCCCTTCAGGAACGGGTCATAGGCAAACTCCAGCCCTTCCAGGCCGTTGCCATCAATACCGGAAAAGCCAATTACCTGGGCGGCCAGGGTCTTGCTGGGGTAGACCCGCTGACGCTCGGGAATAAACGCCACGGCGCCGGGAGCCAGTTCCACCTGCCGGACCGCCGCCGCCTCGGCGGGCGATACATTGCGTTTGAGCCACGCAAACGACTTTCCCGAGGCGACCTGCCTGCGCACATCCCCGGCCTTCAACCCGAGGGCTTTGGCAAGGGCATCGACTTTCTTTCCCGCGCCGGCCATGGCGGCCGGATGAACACCCACGGAAACCGTGTCTATGGTGACCGCCATTTCCATGCGGTTCCTGTCGTATATCGTTCCCCGTTTGCCGGTGGTGACCCGGGTTTTCTGATACTCCCGGGAGGCCTCACCGGCCAGCATGTCGCCGCAAAAGGCCTGGAGATAAACCACCCGGCCGGCCACCACCAGATACAGGGCGCTGAAAAACAGCCCCACGATCAGGATCCGGATGCGGACCCCCCTGGTTTCATCTGTTTTGCGGCCGTATCTCATGGGATAAACACCACCTGGTTGGTGACCGGCATGATCATGCCGAGTCGGGTCTTTGCGATCTCCATGATTCTGGAAGGCGACCGCAGACGGGCCATCTCGATCTCCAGGTCCCTGTGCCGGGCCGCCAGCTTCTCCGCCTCGGCCGTGTTCCGGGTGATCTCATAGCGCAGGTCCACGCTCTGAACCCGGCACCAGGCGCAGCAGAACGCCTCGCCGGTCAGCAGCAGCACCACGGCCAGCCACAGGCTCAGGGTCCGGATTCCCGCCGCTTTCATCTGTTTTTCTTTCCCCGTCATAACCGGCTCCGACGCTATATCTTTTCCGCCACCCGGAGTTTGGCGCTCCGGGCCATGGGGTTGGCGCGAACCTCTTCCGGCGTGGCCACCACGGCCTTCCGCGTGACGGTCCGGCACACCGGTTTCTTATCACACACGCACACCGGCAGGTCCGGGGGGCACACGCATGACTGCGCCCAGAGCTTCATCCGCTGTTTGACCATGCGGTCCTCCAGCGAGTGAAAGGACAGAATGCAGACCCTGGCGCCCGGCTTCAGGCAATCGGTCACCGAGTCCAGAAAGCGCTCCAGGTTCTCCAGCTCGGTGTTCACCGCGATGCGAAGCGCCATGAACACCCGGGTGGCCGGGTCGATCCGGGTTGCATGCCGCTCCCTGGCGGGATAGGCTTCCGTCACGATGCGGGCCAGCCGGCCGGTGGTCCGAATGGGATCGTCTGCCCGGGCCGCCACGATGCGCCGGGCGATTTTCGCGGCATACCGTTCTTCCCCGAACTCCTTAAAAATCCGGGCCAGGCCTTTTTCGCTTTCCTGGTTGACCACCATGTCCGCGGTCCGCTGCTGATCCGTGTCCATGCGCATGTCCAGGGGCTCGTCCTTGCGGAACGAAAAGCCCCGGCCGCTGCCGTCGATCTGGTAGTAGGAAAGCCCCAGGTCCAGAAGCACGCCGTCAACCGCCGGAACGCCCAGGTCGGAAAGGATGTCGGGAAAATCGGCGAAATTGCCGTGGGCCAGAAGGACGCGCCCGCCAAAGGAGACAAGCGCCTGTTTCGCGTGGGCCAGTGCCGCGGAATCCCTGTCGATGCCGATCAGCAGGCCCTCCGGGAGAATCTTTTTGGCGATGCGGACCGCATGCCCCGCGCCACCCACCGTACAGTCCGCAACGACCTTGCCTCTTTCACAATTGAGAAAGGCGACTGTTTCGTCGGGCATGACCGATGTGTGGCGAAACGACATGCTTACAGTCCCAGTTTTTCTATTTCATTCTGGAATTCCTCATCGCTCATATCGTCTTCGTGCAGCTTCTTCTGCTCTTCCCATTTGGTCCGCGACCAGATTTCGAAATGATCCGATATGCCGATAAGCACGATCTCCTCTTCAAGTCCGGCATCCTGTCGAAGCTCGGGCGGGATCAGAATGCGCCACTGCCTGTCCGGCGGGCATTCGGAAGCGCGGCCGATGAAGAACCGCCGGAAGCGCCGCATCTGGTTGCCTTTTTTCTCCAGCATCACCAGCTTGGCCTCTATTTTCGACCACTCCTCCATGGTGTAGGCGTAAAGCCCACCCTCAAAAAAGGTGATCATGGCCGTGCCGTTTTCCCCGATGATGTCCCGGAAACGGGAAGGCACAACGATTCTGCCCTTTGGATCAATTCTATGGTAGGAGGTGCCTCTGAACATGATTACTCCACTTTGCTCCACTTTGTTCCCCTTCAATTTACACGCCCTGTATATGGAGTCAAGAAAAAAATATAAAAAATAATATATTTTTCTAATAATTTAACCGGCGTGGAATCATCCCTTTTGCGGCGGGCCTGCCATTTTCCTGTTGAAAAAATGGGAGGATGCTTTTAGATTACGGATGACCCGGTTCCCAAGGGGATGGTATAACTTTTTAACATTTTGTTTTAAAAGAATTTATTTATGAGACCCAACGAAAAACCGGTCCGTGCGCTGGGCCTGTGTTCCGGCGGGCTGGACAGCATGCTGGCCGCCCTTGTTCTGAGGGACCAGGGCATTGATGTGAACTGGGTCTGTTTTGAAACCCCTTTTTTCACCGCCGTGAAAGCCGCTCGTGCGGCCGCCGCGCTGAATATTCCCCTGACGGTGCGAAATATCACGGCGGAATACATCCCCATGCTTAAAAACCCGCCCTGCGGCTACGGCCAGCACATGAATCCCTGCCTGGACTGCCATGCCCTGATGTTTCGCATCGCCGGGAGCATCATGAAGGAAAAGGAGTACGATTTCCTGTTCAGCGGGGAGGTGGCGGGACAGCGGCCCATGTCCCAGACCAAGCCGTCACTCCGGTACGTGGAGAAACATTCCGGTTTTGACGGGTACATTGTGCGCCCTTTAAGCGCCCTGCTGCTGCCGGAAACCCTGCCCGAGCAGCGCGGACTGGTGGACCGGAGCCGGCTCTTGGGACTTTCCGGCCGCTCCCGCAAGCCCCAGATAGCGCTGGCCCGACAGTATGGCATCACTGATTATCCGGCGCCGGCCGGCGGTTGCCTGCTGACGGACACAAACTTCTCCCAACGCTTAAAAGACCTGTTCGCTCACTCTCCGTCCCCTGCGGAAAACGAGTATCTGCTGCTTCAATACGGACGCCACTTTCGGCTGTCTCCCACGGCCAAACTGATTGTGGGCCGGACCCAGCGGGAAAACCAGGAGCTGGCAGACCTTGCCGGGGCCATCGGGGCGACGGTGCTCAAGGCGACCCTGTTTCCCGGTCCTACGGCTCTGCTGGTCGGCGAGGCGAACCAGGGCGCGCTCATGCTGGCCGCCGGCATCTGCGTGGGGTACAGCAAGGCGCCCGACGACAAGCCGGTGACCGTGACCGCCGTCACCGGGGATCACCGGCAATCCATCGCCATGATGGCCGTTCCGCCGGACAAGGTCGCGCACCTGCTGATATAACGCTGACTCCTTACCCCTCAGTTTTTTCTTGACCTTCCCGGAGGCCTGACTATATATTGGTCAAACGATCAAACAATCAGTCCGTCACTTTTTGCCATAATTAAGGAGAACGTCATGCGCACCGGTTTTTTTGCCCGTATTCACCGATTCGGGGCACCAGCCGTATTATCCCTTTTGCTCTGCCTGGTCACGGCCGGCTGCACGCCGGTACTGGACAGCCTGTTTAACAACGCGCTGCCGCCCATGGAAGGCGTGCGGACGGTTCCCGGCCTGACGGAAAAGGCCACGGTCCGGCGCGACAACATGGGCTTTCCCATGATCGAGGCCGCCAGCATGGAAGACATGGTCTTTGTCATGGGGTATGTCAGCGCCTACGACCGGTTCACCCAGATGGAAGGGTTTAGGCTGGTGGGACAGGGAAAGCTTTCCGAGCTGATCGGCAAGGCCACCCTTGAAATGGACATTTACCTGCGGGCCCTGAATGTGGACCGGGTGGCCAAAACGCTTTATGAATGCGCGTCTCCGGAACTGGTTCACATGCTGGAACGCTACAGCGCCGGGGTCAACGCATACCTGGCCGAAGCGCCCCTGCCCATGACGCTCAAGCTGGCCGGGTACAAGCCCGAACCATGGAAGCCCATCGACTCGGTGCGCGTGTTCGTGGTGCTCACCTTGGGCCTGGCCCAGAACCTTCACGAAGAGATCAACATCCTGAACGTGGCGCAGCAGGTCGGCGCCGACAGACTGGGATGGCTCTTCCCCATCTACCCCGACGAACCGCTTCCCTTTGAAGAAATGAAAAAGCTGGAAGGCCTGGACCTGACCGCCGCGCGAGAAGACATCGAGCGCCTTTGCGGCGTGACCCGGACCATCAACAACATCCTGGTCCCGGCGGCGGCGGCCTCCAACAACTGGGTGGTCTCCGGCAGCCGCACCCGGTCCGGAAAGCCCATTCTGGCCAACGACACCCACCTGCCCCTGTGCATGCCCTCCATCTGGCACATGATGCACCTCAAGTGCCCGGGGCTTGAAGGCGCCGGCGTGGCCCTGGCCGGGGTGCCGGGCATCATCGCCGGATACAACGGCCACATGGCCGTGGGCATGACCATGGTCATGGCCGACAACCAGGACGTGTTTTTGGAAAAGATCAAGCAGGAGCCCGACGGGCTTTACTACCTTGCCGGCGACCAGTGGCGAAAGGCCACGGCCCGGCAGGAGACATTCCGGGTCAAGGGTGAAAAGGACACGGTACGGACCTTTTACGAAACCCCCAACGGCGCGCTGATGAACGGCGTGCTCACCGTCAAGCCCCGCCACGACCTGATGCCTCAGCCCGTGAACAGCCATTCCATCGGCATTGCCGTGAAATGGGCCGCCATGGAACCGGACCAGTCCATGGAAACCTTTTTTAACATCATGCGGGCCAGGTCGGTGGATGAGGTGCTGGCCCATGCCCGCAGCGGCCACTCCATCATTCCTTTAAACCTGGTGGCGGCTGATGAAACCGACATCGCCTGGCAGGTCACCGGGCGGTATCCCCTGCGCAAAAAAGGGCGGGGGCTGTGCCCCTCGCCGGGGTGGACCGGCGAATACGGATGGGAAGGATACCTGGACCCGGCCCTGCATCCATCGGTGAAAAACCCTGAGAAAGCCTTCATGGGCACGGCCAACAACCGCACGATTCCCGCCGATTTCCCCTATGTGCTTTCCTCGTCCTGGTACTATCCGGACCGGGCCGAGCGCATTGACCGAATGATCGAAGAGACGGAGATATATGACGCGGATACGGCCAAGGCCATGCAGATGGATGTTTACTCTTCTTTTATCGAAGTGCTGAAGACCGCCCTGCTGGAGGAAACCACCGTGCGGGACATGACCGCCGCCTGGCAGGCCGCCGGGCAGATTGAGACCGGGGAAAAGGCCCTGGACCTGCTTTCCGGCTTTGACGGCCGCATGACCGTGGATTCAGCGGGCGGGGCCCTGTACGGCGCCTTTCTGTACTGCCTGGGAGAAAACCTGTTTGCCGACGAAATGGGCGGCACGGGATCCCAGGCCTACCGCTCCCTGCTGGAAACTTTCCTGATGGCTTATTCGGCCCTGCACGACCACCTCACCGACCGGTGCAAGGAAAGCCCTTTCTGGGACAACATCACCACGCCGGCCGTGGAAACGCGGGGCCAGGTTCTGGCCAAAACCCTGACGGACGCGGTGGCCCTGGTGGAAAAATACTGCGGGAAAGACCCGGCCGCGTGGCAGTGGGGAAAACTGCACACCACCCACTGGAAGACCGACGCCTCCCTGCTGGCCGACTACATGGGTTTTATCGACCGGACCGGCATCAAGTTTCTTTCCGGCTATTTTGACCGGGGGCCCTATCCGGCGCCCGGCGACCACACCACCTTAAACGTGGCGGCCTACCACCCCGGCAGGGATTTCAACACGTGGCTGATTCCGGAGATGCGCATCATCGTGGACTTCGGAAGCAAAGAGCCCCTGATCGGCATCAACAGTTCCGGCCAGTCGGACAACCCGGCCAGCCCCCACTACGATGACGGGATCACCGCCTGGCGCGAAGGCCGGTATCAGGAGTTTCCTTTCGCAAAGGATCGTGTGGAGGCCCTTTACACAAAAGTGCTGACCCTTCAGCCGGCGGCCAGATAAACCTGTTGTTATCGGGAAGCGGTTTTAAAAGGATTCAGGCCGGCACAAAAAGATTCATCGGGATCGAAATCGATGAAGCCGCCGATGTTTGCTGGCCGCCCGGCCGCTTTTTCACAGGAAGATCGCAAAGCTGACGATGCAAATTCGACTTTGAAGGGGCAGCCCCTGTGGTTGCCCCTTCATTGTTTGCGGGCATCCCCCGGCCCAGATCCCTCCGGTGGCGCAATTAAAAAAATTCATGTAATATCCGGTTTAAAGTGTTTTTGAGAATGTGTCGCCGATTTGGGGACTGCAAAAAAGAGGAGAAAGCGCCATGGCAAAAACCCAGTTAGACTTCACACAATCCGCCGCGCTGCTTGAAAAATACGGCATTCCCATTCTTGGCAGAATGGTCGCCGACCCGCGGCAGGCCATGGAAGCCGCCCGGGAACTCGGGTATCCCGTTGTGGTAAAGGCCATATCAAAAAAAATCATCCACAAAACCGACGCCCAGGTTGTCTTTCTGAATCTCAAAACCGAGGAGGCGTTAAAAAAAGCCCTGGACCGGCTGATGGAAAACGTGAAGCAGGCCGGCGCCGGCCGGCCCGACGGCATCCTGGTGCAGAAAATGGCAGACCCCGGATTTGAACTTCTGGTGGGGGCCAAGCAGGACCCGGGGTTCGGGCCGGTGACCATGGTGGGCCACGGCGGCCGGTTCGTGGAGCTGTGGGCCGATGTTCAGCCCGGCATCGGCATACTGACCGAAACCGATGTTGAAAAAATGCTCTCCCGGACCATGGCCGGCACGGTTTTAAACGGTTTTCGCGGCCCGGCCCTGGACAAAACGGCCGTGATCCGGCTTGCCATAAACGTTTCCCGGTTCATGGCCGAACATCCTGAAATCCATGAGCTGGACCTGAATCCCGTGATCGTTTACGAGCAGGGATACGCCATCGTGGACTGCCGGCTCATTGCCGATGACCCAATTACCGTGCCGTCCGGCACCGACCTTTCCGAAGGCAAGATGAAAAGCCTGAAAGCCGTTTTCAGCCCCCGGTCCGTGGCCATTGTGGGCGCTTCCCGGCCCGGCACCATGGGCGGCATCATCTTAAAAAACTGCCTCGGCATTCCCAGGGTATATCCCATCAACCCCAGGCTGAAAACCGTCCAGGGCCTGACCTGCTACCCTGATTTTGAATCTTTGCCCGAAGCCCCGGACCTGGGGGTTTTTGCCGTCAACGCGGAAGCCACGGTGGAACGCTTTGAACAGTTTTGCAAGGCGGGCGGCCGGGGCGCCATTATCTTCAGCGACGGGTTTGCCGAAATCGGCCGAAAAGACCTGGAAGACCGCCTTCTGGAGTTGAGCGTAAAATACGGCGTGGCCTACATCGGCCCCAACTGCATGGGGGTGATTGACAATTTTTCAAAGGTCAACACCCTGTTCATACCGGAACACCGCACCAGCGTGATCAAGGGGTCCAGCGGCATCGGCATCATCTCCCAGAGCGGCGGCGTGGGCCTGGAACTGGTGGAAATGATGGAGGCCGACAACCTGGATCTCGGCATGTGGGTGAGCTGCGGAAACGCCAGCAGCGTGGGCGTGGCGGAAATTCTGGCCCACATGGGAAACGACCCCAGAATAAAGGTGATCGCCATCTACATGGAGGGCTTTGACAACGGCCTCAAGCTGATGCAGGTGGGCAAAACCGTGTCCGCAAAAAAACCGGTCCTGGTCATCAAGGGCGGCACCGGCGGCGGCGCCGCGGCCACCCTGTCCCACACCGCTTCTCTGGCCGGCAGCCACGAGGCCTTCAAGGCCTGCTGCCGCCAGGCCGGCTTTTACCTTATTGAAGAGCTGACCGAGGATCCCAAAATTCTGGTCAACACGCTTTCCATGCTCAGCTCACAGCCGGCCGCCAGAGGCAACCGGGTGGCCGTGGTGAGCGTGGGCGGCGGCGCCGGCATCCTGCTGGCGGACCGGGTGACCGAAGAATGCATGGCGCTGGCCGAATTTGCGCCGGAAACCAGAAAAGCGCTTCAGGAACTGATGGCCGACAACATCAAAACCGCCCGGCCCGAGGACAAGGTCAGAATCGTTGCGGGCATCGGCGCAAACCCGCTGGACCTGTTCGGCAACTGCGATGACGACCGCCTGCTGGCGGCCCTGCGGATTATCGCCGAAGACCCCAACACGGACATCATCCTTGCGGCGATTTACCTCCAGGTGCCTTACCTGTCCGAATACCTGCCGGAGCGGCTCATTGATCTGCAAAGAGACCTTAAAAAACCCCTCATCGTTTCCCCGCGCGGCTTTTCCCAGCACGTGGCCAGATGCCGGGCCTACCTGTATTCAAAAAAATTTCACACCTACACCGTCCCCATGATAAAGCCCATGAGCATTGCCATCAAGGTGTGGTGTGATTACGGAAGATCGTTTCTGCCGGAAGAATAGACGAGTCGCTTTGATCCCGCCTCGGCGGGACTGTGTTGC
>JBMORB010000273.1:0-2081 GCA_049320925.1 Thermodesulfobacteriota bacterium
CGGAAGAGCTCCCGCATGAAGGCCTGGCAGAAGCGCATGATCTCGCCGTCGCTTTTTCCCTTGGGGTCGAAGTCGGAGCCGCCCTTGCCGCCGCCCATGGCCAGGGTGGTGAGGGAGTTCTTGAAGATCTGCTCAAACCCCAGGAACTTGATGATGCCCAGGTTGACCGAGGGATGGAACCGGATGCCGCCCTTGAACGGGCCGATGGCGTTATTGAACTGCACCCGGAAGCCCCGGTTGACCTGGACTTCGCCCTTGTCATCCACCCAGGGCACCCGGAAGGTGACGGCCCGTTCGGGCTCCACGATGCGCTCGTAGATCTTGTTCTTCACGAATTCGGGATGGCGGGTCGTGGTGGGTTCCAGGGTCTCCATGACTTCGATGACGGCCTGGTGAAACTCCTTCTGGTCCGGATCCATGCGCTTGACCTTGTCGATGACACTCTTGATGACAGACATTCCTTTTGCCTCCTCTGAGGGTTAGGGGGTTGATCGTTTACGCTTTATCAACACTTCACGAGTCCGGCCGATGGCCGGACTCGTGAAGTGACATGATCTTAGTCGTAAAGCCCGATTCTTTTAAAAATTGTCATGGCGAGCCGAAGGCGAAGCAATCTCCGGCGCCACCGTGTCATTGCGATCGCAGCGAAGCAATCTCAGTCGCATATGGACAAGATTGCTTCGTCGCTGTCGCTCCTCGCAATGACGAACAGGGAATGTTTTCCTTCATTATCAGTCTTTGACGATGTAAATTTTTCCCACCGATTCCGGCGGAATTCTGCCGTACCAGGTTTTTTTGAAAAAATAAAAATCCCGGTCGGTGACGCCGTCGATGCCGGCAAACTCTTTTTTCAGGTCTTCCAGGCTGTCAAACCCGGCGCCGAAAAAGGGAAGCTTGGAAAAGAAGGGCCGGGCGCTGCCCGTGTCCACCAGCGCGGCAAAGTGCCGGGGAAACAGGGGGTCGCCCACCACCAGCAGGTAACGCTCCCGGGATTCGGTGATGCGGAAGCTGGCCGGCAGGGCCTCGGGCCGGATCTGGGTGAAGTGCTCCCTGAGGAACCCCGCCGCCTTCTGGGTGTCCATGTCTTCCACGGCCATCAGGTCCGGACAGTCGAAGAATCCCAGGGTGTAGAGGGCGATGCTGAAGCCACTGATCTGCTCGTAGACCGGCTGGTTCCGGTCGCACATCATCATCACCTCGTCGATGCGTTCGGACGTCCGAAGCCCTTCGGCGTCCATGGCCGCGCTCTCCGGCACCAGGGTCCGTGTGACGGAAAAGTCCAGATTGATGTCGTGAATAAGATTGTTTCTCATGCGCGCACCTCCTTTTAAAAACGTTCACCCGCGGTCTGCCTGAAACGGTCATGGGTTCAGGCTTTCCGGCAAGGCCGGGAATAATCATCGCCTGATCCTTTCGCAACTTGCATGCCGGAAGATGAAACAAACGCAAAAATATTTTAACAGACTGAAAACGATGGGCTTTTTGGGTAGTGCCCCGGCAAGGGTAAAACAGGTGGGCAGCCGGAAGCTGTTCAAAACCTGAGCAGCATGGTCACATGCTGCACAGGCATGACGGTTATAGCCGATTGTCAGGTGATGGGGAAAAAGCGTGCCTCCGGGAAGGCATCTTTGTGTGAAAGGCGGCGGATCATTCGTGTCTGGCGCGCGGTGGAGGGGCAGGAGGAAGGGGGCCGGCACCGTGCCCAACAGGGATAAAAAGCAAAATCAGCCTTCGGCGTCGGTCTGTCCGGCAAGGTCCTGCTGTTTTTTGAGCCGCTGGCGCAGGGTGTTGCGGCTGATGCCCAGCAGGGCCGCGGCCTGGACCTGGTTGTTGTCGCAGGCTTCAAGCGCGTGGGTGATCAGGGCGGTTTCCACCAGCTCGATCAGGCCGGCATGCAGGCTGGCGCCGGGCTGTTTCAGCATGTGGGGCAGGATGTCGTCCAGAAAGGACCGCAGCCGGTCCAGTAACTGCCCATTGTCCACGCCGCCGGACAGGGGGGCGGTGTCGACGTCCGGTATCATGAGGCTGCCGTCGGAAATCACGTCCCCGGCGGTGAGCAGCACGGCCCGGCGAATGCAGTT
>JBMORB010000274.1:0-2073 GCA_049320925.1 Thermodesulfobacteriota bacterium
GCCGTGCCGGTTTCACGCTGATCGAACTGCTGGTGGTGCTCGTGATCCTGGGTATCATCGGCATCACCGTGGCGCCGCGCATTCTGGGCAAACCGGACGAGGCCAAGCAGGTCAAGGCCAAAACCACTATCGAGGCCCTTTCCACGGCGCTCAAAATGTACAAGCTGGATAACGGCGCCTATCCCACCACCTCCCATGGCCTGGAAGCCCTGGTCCGAAAGCCGGAAAGCAGCGGCATGGACAACTGGCAGGAAGGTGGATACCTGGAAAAAGGAAGCGTCCCCAAGGATCCCTGGGGCAATCCTTATGTCTACCTGGCCCCCGGTACACACGGCGATTTTGATCTTGTTTCCTACGGCGCCGACGGCGCGCCCGGCGGCGAGGGGAAGTTCGCGGATATCAAAAGCTGGGAGATCGAATAACGGGCCGGTGGTTTTTGCCTGCTGCCCGCGCTTTTTCCTTTTCCCCGTGTCCTGTTTTCTTTCCGGAGGTTGTTCTGTTTTCCTCCCCCGCACATAATCCGTCAACGGATTCACCGGAGAGGGGCTTTACACTGGTAGAGCTGATCGTTGTTCTGGCCCTGCTGGTGATTACCCTGTCGTTTACCTTTCCCCAGGTCTCCCGAATGGGTTTTCTGGAGGGTCGAAACAAAATGGCCCGATGGGTCATCGCCACGGTCACCGGCCTGAAGGCCCGGGCCGTGATGGAACAGCGGCCCTATGCGCTCCGGGTGGATACCGAGGGCCGGACCCTGACGGCCATGCAGGCCCCGGCCGTTCAGGATGCCCTGAAACGGACACCGGCGATTGGAGAAGACGTGGTTACTGAAGCGGAAGAAACAAAGGAGGATGGGGATAGGCTCCCGCCGGCAGCCGCCGGTCAGTTTAAGATCCCAGGCGACCTGACCGTGACAGGGGTGCTGTTTGCCGGCAGGGACACGGTTCTGACCGGTACCGTGGACATCCTGTTCCATACCCGGGGATATTCCGACCGGGCCGTGATTCACATGAAAGACGGGGACCGGCGGTTTTCTTTTATCATTGAGCCGTTTCTCAGCCAGGTAAAGGTGGTGGAGGGTCATGCTACGTTTTAACCGCAAAAAAGGCTTTACCGGGGGGAGATGGAGACCATGAATCCCTGTTTCGCCCGGACCGGGGCTTTCCGGAATATCAAGAAGCCGGGGTTTACCCTGATGGAGGTGCTCATCGCCATGGCGGTGCTGGCTATTGCGCTGACGGGTTTTTTTTCGCTGTTTTCCCAGACCGTGGCCGTGGAAGAGGTGGCCCGTTTCAATACGGTTGCGCCCATGCTGGCCCAGAAAATCATGGCCGAGGCGGTGGCCGGCCGGGCCGGCACCGGCGGTGATTTCCCCGACCATCCCGGCTATGCATGGGGCCTTTCCATCTCCGACGTGGCGCCCGGGGCGCTGGGCGGCGACGCGGTGGAGGGACTCAAGCAGATGGATGTAAAAGTGACTCTGAATAACGGCGAGCGGGCTTATTCCCTGAGGGCTTATGACTGGCTGGCTTCGCGATAAATGGACCGTAATGGCCCCTTCTTTTTTGCTCCGGCCTCCGCGGACCCGGGGATTCACCCTGGTGGAACTGCTGGTGGCCGTGGCTGTTTTTGCCCTGCTGGTTTCAGCCATGTACGGGGGACTCAACAGCCTGCTGGGTAACGCCGACTCCCTGACCCGGAGCGCGTCGGTCTATGAGGCGGCACGGGTCTGTCTGGACCGGATGGCGCAAGACCTCCAGTCGGTTTATGTGACCCTGCCGCCGGCTTATGTGATACCCGACTTCAATGCCGACGCGGATCCTTACCGTTTTACCGGCAACGGTACCGGACCGGATGTACGGTTGCGGTTTGTCGCCTTTTCTCATGTGCCCCTGGACAGGGGGCTGATGGCAGAGGCCGGCCGTATTGTCTATTATCTGCATGCCCCCCGAGGAAGCGAATCCCCGGTGCTGATGCGCAGCGACACGGTGCTGCGGTATGACGCGAAAATGGAGGAGGGTGCCGACCCGGTGGTGTGCGAGAACGTCGCTTCCCTGGAACTGACCTTTTATGACG
>JBMORB010000275.1:0-2072 GCA_049320925.1 Thermodesulfobacteriota bacterium
CCTGTTGGATATTCGATATTCAAAAACCGAACCATCCGCATTCACCGGCCGAACATCAGCCCGGGGAACCGCCGGGCCGCTGTTGTCATAATCAGAGGCATTCGCCTTTCCAGGGGGGCGGTGATGGTGTCGCCGAAAGCGGCCAGCAGTTCGTCGGGCATATACCGCAGTTTCTTGCCGAACATCCAGTTGGAAAACCGCAGGGTGACATAGCAGCCCGGGCAGTTGACCGCGATCTGGGAAGCCCCGGCGTCCGACACTTCGGCGTACTTCCGGCGCTGTTCTTTGAAAATGCTTGACAGGACATTGAGGCTTCGCACCGCGCTTACCGCGCCGCAGGAAAGGTTGCAGTCGCCGTGGTGGGCCAGTTCCACCGTCTCCACCCCGATGGTCCGGTACAGCCTTCGCAGGCAGTCGGCAAAATCTTCTTCCAGCTCGGTGACATAGCAGGACTCATGGACGGCGGCCTTAAATGCCCGGGGCGACTTAACCCGCAGTTCCCCTTTTTCAAACCGTTCCCACAGCCACTGGTACATGGAAATAACCTTGAAAGGAAGCGTCACTCCGTAGACCCTTGGCAGAATGCTGGAAAAATAGTTGTAACAGGAGCCGCAGTAGCAGACCATCCGGTCGATGTTTAGCTTTGAGAAAACCGCCAGGGTGCGCTGGGCCGTCTGTTCGTACATTTCCCAGGAACAGAGCCGGTAGGCCAGTTCGCCACAGCACAGGTCGGGCGGGCCGAACTTGGCCAGGGGCGCAAGCACCCGTGAGTTGTCGATGTCCCGGCAGCTGAGCTTGCCCATGCACCCGATCCACAGAATTTCCCTGCTGTCGGGTATGACCGACCATTTTTCAAGAATCTGTTTTTCCTCGGCGGTGAGCTTTTCATACATATCGGCAAACAGGTTGGTCCGGCACCGGCCGTTGGCCAGGTATTTCAATATGCCCGGCACTTTTCCCCGGTGCTCCAGGGCCCGCTGCAGGATCAGCTCGTGGGGCCGCAGCCCTTCCACCGGGCAGTACCGGTTGCAGTTAAAGCAGAACGTGCACTTTTCAAGCACCTCGGGTGCCGGTTCGCCGGAGATCAGCTTGCGGATCGCGGCCACGGCCGCCGGCTTGTCCATTTGCAGCACCGGGCATTGCATCAGGCACTGCCCGCATTCCGTGCATCTGCTCCAGTCGCTTCTGTCAATGTAAGACATGGGGTTTCTCCTTTTCCACCGTTTCCACCCGACCTTTTTCATCATCAGTATCAGGCCTGTATGCATAACGCAACAAGTACGAAAAAGGGCGCTCCACGCCCCGGTGCTTGACTTTCCCTCTGCTGTCTGAAAACATGAAAAAAGTCCACGGAGGCGAACATGTCCGACAATACGCACGATTACACCCATTTTGAATTGAACCGGGAGATCACGGCCATCGGAGGCCATTATACGGTGAAACGGGAGGTGCGGCTGCCCTTGAACGGCCGGGAGGTGCTCTACCTGGTGGCCGAGGCCCTGTTTGATACCACCTGCTGCGGATTTGGCGGACTGGCCTACGTGTCGGTGCAGGGATTTATAGAACAATGGCGGTACCGGACCGATGGGGCCGGTCATGCCGTGACCGAGGTCCGGCCCGTGACATCGGAAAAGGACCGGGCCGATATCCGGCGAATAATTGAACAACGGGAAAAGGTGAGTCAGGTCAATTTCCTGTGACACCGGCATGGGGATACCGGCTGTTGTCTACAGCGCTCCTGCGCCGGCCAGGGCGCAGATCACCACCTTCTGCAGCAGGCGTTCCCTGAACGTTTGCGGCGCGGCCAGACCCATGCGATTGAGATAAGGAGCTGCCTTGGACGGCACAGGTTTTAAAAAAGCCGCGATCACGTCCCCTGCCACGGCGAGCCGTTTTGCCTCAGCCTTTGCCTTGAATCCACGCAGGGCCCTGCCCAGGACGATCTCCTCTTCGGTAAACTCGGTGCCCGCCGGAAAAGTCTTAAAGAATCCTTTGGCCTGCCAGGGGGCGAGCTTCGCGGCCAGGACCTCCGGATAGTTGTTCCGGTAGCAGTCGGGAATCTGATAGTCCGA
>JBMORB010000276.1:0-2059 GCA_049320925.1 Thermodesulfobacteriota bacterium
AGGCATTAGAGAGCCGCCGTATAAAAATTCGATTTCGATTTCGATTTCGATACCGATAGCGATTTCGATTCGGACAAATAAACAAAAGATGTACCGCCATGATCAAAGCCGTTTGTGGACAACAGTGATGGACAGGAGTCAAATGACATTATGATACATTGCAGAACAGTCGCACGGATCTTTTGGGCCTGCCTGGTAGCGGCGTTCCTGACGGTGGCCCCGGTTGCCATGGCCGCGGACACCGGAACGGTATCGGGCACGATCTCGGTATGGAAAACAAAGGTCAATACCGAGGGCCCCAAGAGCGACAAGGATGTCATCGTCTTTCTGGAAGACACGAACAGGAAGACCTGGCCGCCGTACAGCGGGAAAACGGTTTCCATGGACCAGAAGGGACTGGTCTTTATTCCCCATGTGCTGCCGGTTCAAAAAGGGACCACGGTTCGGTTTTTAAATAACGACACGGTGGAGCACAATGTTTACTTTCTTTTTGAAAAAACCGGCAAAACCATTGACATCGGAACCTATCAGCAGGGAGTGAGCGTGGACCACCGGTTTGACGAGAGCGGTGACGTAATCACCCTGTGCAAGCTTCATCTGGAAATGGCGGCCTATATCGTGGTGTTTGACAACCCCCTTTTCTGTCTGGCGACGGTCAATGCGGAGACCCAGACGGCTTCGTATGCGCTGAACCATGTGCCGCCGGGCAAATACATTCTCAAAACATGGCACAAGAACCTGAAGATGCAGGGCAAGCAGGTCCCGATCACCGTGGAGGCCGGAAAAATCACCGCTCAGGACATTGTGATCACCAGGTCAAAATACTTAAAGTAGGTTCGGGATGGTCCAAAGGCCCTGAAAAGGCCGGGCCACGGGGTATGGATGTATAAACACAGAATCATCGCCGTATGCATCATCGGGGTGTGCGCATCCCTCGGCCTGCTTTTTACCCCGGGCCGGACGGCTTCACAGGGTGAACACAGGGATGTCGTCATCAAGGCCCGGCAGTACCATTATACCCCCCGCCGCATTGTGGTGAACCGCGGCGACACGGTTCATATTACTTTGGGATCGGCCGACGTGGTTCACGGTTTTTTTCTTGAAGGATACGACACTGAGGCGGAGATCCATCCCGGAAAGATCCCCTTCAAGCTTCGCCATCCATCAAAGGAGACAGACTTCACTTATGTAGAGGAAATAGAATTTGTCGCCCGCCGGGCCGGCAAGTTCCGCTACCGCTGTTCGGTGACCTGCGGCCCGCTTCATCCGTTCATGCAGGGGGATTTGATCGTCCGGCCCAATTATCCATTTTATGCGGGCATGGGGGCCGCCGTGGGCGTGTTTCTGTCTTTTTGCCTGAGTCTGTTTCTGAAAGCCCGTTCCCCGGCGCCGGCATCAACGCCACAACCGCCCTTTCGCATGGACCTTCTGAAGGCCTTTCCTTTTTTAAAATGGCTCCTGAAAAGAAAATGGCTTCAGTTCGCCATCGTGGCCCCTTCGCTGGCCGTGCTGGTTCTCTGCCTGTGCGCCGGGTTTTTCGGCACGCCCATCGGCAACTACAATATTCTCATGACCATTGTCTGGATATTCTGGTGGTTTGTGCTGATCTGTTTCCTGATTCCCTTTGGCGGGCGCATCTGGTGCCTGGCCTGCCCGGTTCCGTTTTTCGGGGAGTGGTTTCAGCGGGGCCGGCTGCTCGGACCTTCGGAAAACGGCCCGCCCCGACTGCGGGGATTCAAGAGAACCTGGCCCCGGAAGCTGTCCAATATCTGGATTCAGAATATCCTGTTTCTCTGTCTTTGTATTTTAAGTACCATTCTGGTGACACGGCCCATTGCCACGGCCTTTGCCCTGACCGGACTGATCGGGGTGGCCGTGGCCGTTCATATCGTGTTCCGCCGCCGGACTTTCTGCCGGTATCTCTGCCCGGTGGGCGGGTGGATGAGCCTGTACAGCACCACGGCCATGGTGGAGATCCGGTCCGCGGACCCGGACCACTGCGCGGACTGCCGGTCCGTGGCGTACCGTAATACAAAAGATGGATGGGGGTGCCCATGGC
>JBMORB010000277.1:0-2058 GCA_049320925.1 Thermodesulfobacteriota bacterium
CCCTGTTCCGGAATCCGAATCGGGACCGACGCCGATACCTATACCGATTCCGATCCCGGTGAATCAATACGTTGCCCCTGTCTATAAGTTTCGCCGGGTTGTGTCAACCGGAATATGGGGCGATGCGGCGCGGCGAACACCCCGTAACCGACTTGCCTGAATCTTTTGACAAACCCGGCCGGTACCGGTATGCTGTCTGCGTTTTTTTCCCCTTGCACGGGGCCAAACCCACAAGGACGGACCGCCATGCCGAAAAAGAAAGAGACGTTTTATATCATCACCTACCGGGACCCGGAAGAGGAAAAGGTCCGGACCCTGAAGGCAAAAACCGTTGCCGACTCTTCCCTGGGCATCAGCTTTGTGGCCATTTCCGATTTTGTGTTCGACACTCAGCGCCTGGTGGTCAACCCCGAGGAGGAGACCCGGAAAAAACGGCTGGAGGGGGTCAAGACCCTTCACCTGTCCATGTACCTGATTCTCTCGGTCCAGGAGGTGGGCAAGGATCACGAGGGGCTGAAGTTCAAAAAAGACAAGTCCAACCTGGTGGTGCTGCCGGGGAACACCAAGCCCCAGAAATAGATGGTTTTATTTCGATATCGATACCGATAGCGATCCCGATACCGATTTGAATAAAACATAAGGAATAAAATCCATGCTGCAAAGCGTTCTGGGCCTGGCGGTTTTTGCCGCGCTGGCCTGGCTGATCAGCGAAAACCGCTCGGCGGTCCGGCTTAAAACCGTGGCCGTGGGCATCGGCCTGCAACTGATTCTCGGTGTCATCCTGCTCAAGGCGCCGGGCACCACCGACTTTTTTCTCATGCTCAACAAGATCATCCTGGCCGTGGAGGCCTCCACCCGGGCCGGCACCTCCATGGTGTTCGGCTACCTGGGCGGCGGAGAACGGTTCCCCTTTGCGGTCACCGACCCGGCAGCCACCTTCCTTTTGGCCTTTCAGGCCCTGCCCCTGGTGCTGGTGATGAGCGCGCTGTCGGCCCTGTTCTTTTACTGGAAAATTCTTCCCGCCGTGGTGCGGGGCTTCTCGTGGGTGTTGCAGAAAACCGTTGGCCTGGGCGGCGCCGAGGGCGTGGGCCTGTCGGCCAACATTTTCGTTGGCATGGTGGAATCCCCTTTGCTGATCCGGCCCTACCTCGGGCAGATGACCCGCAGTGAAATCTTTTCCATCATGACCTGCGGCATGGCCACCATTGCCGGCACCGTGATGGTGCTGTATGCCAGCATTTTAAATCCCGTGATTCCCAACGTCATGGGCCATATTCTCACCGCGTCGATCATCAGCGTGCCCGCGGCCATCACCATTGCCAAGGTCCTGGTGCCGGAGACCCAAACGCCCACGGCCGGCAGCCTGAGCCCGCCCCAGACCGCGCAAAGCGCCATGGACGCCGTCACCAGGGGCACCCTTCAGGGCATTGAACTGCTGATCAACATCGTGGGCATGCTCATCGTGCTGGTGGCCCTGGTCACCCTGGTCAACCTGCTGCTTTCGTTTCTGCCGGATGCAGGGCGCGGACCGCTGACCCTGCAACGGCTTTTAGGGTTTGTCATGGCGCCGGTGGTGTGGCTGATGGGCGTGCCCTGGAACCAGGCCCCCACGGCCGGGGCGCTGATGGGCACCAAGACCATCTTGAATGAACTGCTGGCCTACCTGGAGATGAGCGGCCTGCCCCAGGGCGCTCTTTCCCCGAAAAGCCTGCTGATCATGACCTATGCCATGTGCGGGTTTGCCAACCCCGGAAGTCTGGGCATCATGATCGGGGGCCTGGGCACCATGGCGCCGGAGCGTCGGCAGGAGATCGTCTCTCTGGGCCTGCGTTCCATCGTGGCCGGCACCCTGGCCACCTGCATGACCGGCTGCATCGTGGGCATCCTGATGTAACCCACGAAATCGGGATCGGGATCGCTATCGGGATCGAATGAGGCGGGTGCGGTTGGTTGGACAGCCTGGCGGCCGTTTTAAGGTGGAACTTGGTTGGTTGTTCATGCCGCCAGCCGGGAGACCGGAGAGAGGGGGGCATGCCCCCCTCTCTCCGGCTGGCAAGC
>JBMORB010000278.1:0-2055 GCA_049320925.1 Thermodesulfobacteriota bacterium
GGCCATGAAGCAGGGGGCCTACGATTTTATTCCCAAGCCTTTTGATCCGGCCCAGCTCCGCATCGTGGTGGAGCGGGCCTTAGACAAGATCCGCCTGACCCGGGAGGCCGAGCAGCTGGCCCTGGAGCGCAGCCGGACTCTGGCCGACCTGGGCACGGAAAAGAGCCGGATCAGCGCCATCGTGGAGTCCCTTCCCATCGGCGTGGCCGTGACCGACCAGGGTGGCACCGTGGTGCTGATGAACCCCTCGTTCAAGTCCCTGGTGGATCTGGCGCCGGGGGTCGGGCCCGGTGACGACATCTCGGCCTATATCGCGGACGCGGCGCTTTGCGATATGATCCGGCGCACCTCCCGGGGCGATCTTTCGGCCGGGGCCGAACCCTTCACCGGCGAACTGGGCATCGGGGGCCGGAAATACCTGATCGCCAGAGGGCGGCCGGTTACGGCCGAGACCGGCGAGTGCATCGGCGCCGTGGTGACCCTTGGCGACATCACGTCGCTCAAGATGCTTGACCAGCTCAAGAGCGAGTTCGTGGCCAAGGTGTCCCACGAGCTGCGTTCACCCCTGTCCACGATTCATGAACAGCTGGGCGCGGTGCTGCGGGACATGGCCGAGGAAAAGGAAGGCCAGGACGATCAGTATATTCTGTCGCGGGCCAAGGAGAAGACCGGCGGCCTGATCGCGCTGATCGGGGACCTGCTTGATCTTTCCCGCATCGAGTCCGGCGGCGTGATGCACAACATTCAGCCGGTCCGGCTGGCGGAACTGCTCAAAAGCATCGTTGATTTCATGCAGACCCGGTCCGGGGCCAGACGGCAGACCCTGACCCTGGAACTCGCCGGAGACGCGCTCCCGGAGATTCAGGCCGATCCGCTGGCCCTGGAGAGCATTTTCGGCAACCTGGTGGCCAACGCGATTCAATACACGGCCGAGGGAGGCGCCATCGTGGTTCGCGCCGACGTGGCCGATGGCGGCTACCGGGTGGCGGTGAAGGACAACGGGTTCGGCATCGCCCCCCATCACCATGAAAAGATTTTTGAAAAGTTCTACCGCGTCAAGGATGAGAACACCCGGTTCATCACGGGCACCGGCCTGGGCCTGCCCATTGTCAAGGGGCTGGTGGAACAGATGGGGGGAAAAATCGACCTGGAAAGCGCGCCCGGGAAGGGCAGCACCTTTACCGTCTGGCTGCCGCTGCCGAAAACGGCATAACGGGGAATGCAAAAAAAGCCGGGAAGCCGAACCGCGCTTCCCGGCTTAAGGTTCAGCCGACAAGGCTTTTGACGCTGGAGCAAATCTCCTCGGCGGAGGCCGGTTTGGGCAGGTAGTCGTCCGCCTTCATGGAAATGCCGTCAAAGTGGGAGTAGCGGGTGGAACTGACGTGGTCGGCCACGGCGGTGAGCAGCACAATGGGAATGTCGGCGTACTTTGAGTCGCCCTTGAGTTCCGCGCAGACCTGGTAGCCGTCCTTTTCCGGCATCATCACATCCAGCACGATGGCATCCGGCGGGTTGGCGTGAACCTTTTCCAGGCCCTCCACACCGTTGAACGCCATCTCCACCTGGAACCCGTCTTTTTCCAGATATTTTTTTACCAGCATCACAAAATCAGGCTCGTCATCCACAACGAGAACGCGTTTTTTTGCCATGGGTGCATCCTCCTTATTCAAATGTCATATTTGTAAAGCTCAGTTGGCGCGGGAATGACGCTTGCGGGCATTATATCGGTCGCCGCTCATAACTGTTTTATACATGAGCGCCGGTGAAAAAACCAGCATTTTTGCCGGGGCAGACCATTTTTTCAAATGGTTTTTTTATGCCCTGTTTCGCCATCGCTATCGGTATCAAAATCGGGATCGGGACCGGCATTACGGAAGAGCAAGGGCGGGGGTTGCAATCAAGCGTAAAGGGATCTTCGGGGTAACTTTGACCCGGATATTTCATTTGAATAAACTCATGAAATATCCGGGTCAAAGGAAAGGCTGTGCCCCCCACGTTTTTGGGGGAGGGGGGGGAGGCAGGGGGCACAGCCGGGGAGGAGCCGTTTGGGGTCAA
>JBMORB010000279.1:0-2052 GCA_049320925.1 Thermodesulfobacteriota bacterium
TCGCCTGGCCATTCCCCTGGACGCGAAATTCTGCCCCCAGTGCGGTCATCAGCAGGTGGTTTTTTCGCAGTGCACCCACTACGGCAAAAACATCACACCGGGCGCCAACTTCTGCCCCCGTTGCGGCCACGCCACCACCGACCGGCCACGCATGAAACGCTGCGCGCACTGCGGCACCGAAAACCTGCCCGACGCGATTTATTGCAACAGCTGCGGAGAGAAATATTAGCTACCAGGTTCAACACCAGTGTCCCCAGTGCGGGGCCCCGGTCCTTCTGGAAGAGACCGGTCGCTTTTTCAAGTGCGCCTTCTGCCGCGTCTCCTCCTGCATTTCCCAGAAGGGATATTTCCGCTACATGCTTTCCCCTTCCGGGAAGGTTCCGGCCGGGGCCCGGCTTTTCTATGTCCCCTACTGGCGGTTCAAGGGAACCCTGTTTTTCTGCGGTATTGAAAACGGGGTGGGTCACCGGTTCATGGATTTAAGCCAGCTGGCCGTGGCCGCCCATGACTCTTTTTTCCCCGCCTCCCTTGGACTGCGTTCCCAGGCCCTGCCCCTTCAACTGGTTTCGGAGACCACGGCCGGCACGTTTATCGCGCCCATGGATTTTTCGCGGGCCATGAAAATGATGGACAGCCGCCCCGTTCCCGGAGAAAAATCAGACCCGCCGCTATGCCGGGAATATATCGGAGAGACGGCCAGCCTGGTCTTTTCGCCCTTTTATCTGGACGGCAACCGTCTGATGGACGCCGTGCGAAACGAACCCGCCGGCGCCAAGGTCCCCGAACAGGCCCTTATCGACACGCTTGAAACCTGCCGGCCGGCCCGGGACACCCTTTTTCTGGCGGGGCTCTGTCCCGCCTGCGGATGGAACCTTGAGGGGGAAGCCGAATCGCTGGTTCTTGTCTGCCGGAACTGCAACTCCCTGTGGCGGCCGGACGGCAAGAACTTTGCACCGGTGGCGTTTGAACGCGCCGCCGCAGAGCCCGGCAACAGGGTGTTTCTTCCCTTCTGGCGAATGGAGGCCGCCGTATCCGGCCTGCCCTTTGCCTCCTATGCCGACCTGGCGCGGGTCGTCAACCTGCCCAGGGTTGTGCGCCCCGAATGGGAGAGCACCCCCGTATCCCTGTGGGTCCCCGCTTTCAAGCTTCGGCCGTCGCTGTTTTTGCGGGTCGGCCAGCAGATGCTCCTGGCCCAGCCCAGGCCGGAAACCGGCCGGTCCTTGAGCGGCGTTTCCCTTTATCCCATCACCCTTCCGGAAAGCGAAGCGGCGGAAAGCCTGAAAATTCTGCTGGCATCGGTGGTCCGGCCAGCCAAACGGTGGATGCCGGAAGCGGCCCGGGCCGGCATTACGGTAAAAAACACCACGCTGGTCTACCTGCCCTTTGAACAGGGTCACCACGACCTCTGCTGCCGGGAGTACGGCGTCAGCATCGAAAAAAACACCCTGGCGCTCTCCACGAACCTTTAGCCTGAATATTTCCTGAAATTTTTCGCCACGGAAGACTGTTTATGTCGGATCACTGTTGTGGAAAAACGGTTTTAATCATGATGGAACATCTTTTGTCTGTTTATCCAGATCGAAATCGCTATCGGGATCGGTATCGAAATCGGACTTAATGTACGGTGGTTCTCTTAAAAACTATCTTCCTCACGAAAAAGGACGGCTGTTTCAGGCGCGGCGTCCACGCCTTTCTTTGCGGTCTTTGGGCCTTTGCGGTGAGTTCCGGTTGTTGAAAGCGGCCTTACACCCGCAAACCCCTCAGAAAATCGGCAATGGCCGGGTTGACGGTATCCGGTTTTTCCAGGGGGGCCAGGTGGCCGGCCGATTCGATCATCACCAGCCGGGCGCCGGGAACACGGTCGGCGAGAAACACGGCATATTTGGCCGGTGTGGAGAGATCGTCGGCGGCCCCGATCACCAACACCGGTACCGTAATCTCCGACAGCCGTTCCATCATGTCAAAAGCGTTGCAGGCGGTAAAGTCGCCGATGGCCACCGACGGATCGGCCACCGAGGCTTCCTGAATGATCCGGTCTGTTTCAGGTGACCT
>JBMORB010000280.1:0-2041 GCA_049320925.1 Thermodesulfobacteriota bacterium
TACACCACGGGCCAGCCCTGCCCCATGTGCCTGGGCGCCATCTACTGGGCCCATATCCGGACCGTCTATTTCGGGTTTTCAATTTTTGACGCCGCGGCGACTGGCTTTAAAGATGTTGAAATTTTTAATGAAATTGCCCTTCCGCCTGCCCGGCGCAAGGTTGCCTGTCTGCCCCTGCTGACAAATGAAGCCATGATTTTATTAAAAGAGTTTGAGTCCCTTCCTGATCGGCCCCAATACTGATCGTCATCCGGTTTTCAAACCCCGGCGGCATGTGATTTGTTTTGCCATTGACCGGGTTTTGTGACAGTCTCAAGGAAAAAATCAGGGGTGAAAAAATGATCCATATAACATCCGGCGGTAAAGACAAAGAGATCGGCATGCTGGAAAAGGCGGCTGCTGATTTTGCAAAAAAACAGCTGGCCCCGGAACGGGAGGCCAACGACGCCTATCCCTTTGGCCCGTTTTTTGATGCCGTGGTGCAAAAGGCCTTTGAGCTGGATTTCTTTGCCGTCATGCTGCCTGAAAAAAGCAACGGCATGGGTATGGGCGTTACGGCCTTTGCCGCGGTGCTGGAAGGCATCTGCCAGGAGGACAGCAGCCTGGGCGGTATTCTGTTTACCAATGCGGCGGCCCAGCAGGTGATGCTGGCGGCCGGCGCCGGTGTCCTGCTGGAAAAGGTAACGGCAGCGCAACGCCTTGCCGACTTTTTAATCGCCTTTCCGGTTTTCAACAATCCGCTTGATGTGAGAAACATGGCCCGGGCAAAACCGGACGGCAACGGTTATCGTCTTTCCGGAAACGTGGAATACGTTGTGCTGGGCGGCATGGCCGGCCACGCCCTGATTCCGGCCCAACTGGGAAGCAGGGACGGCTACACCTTTTTTATGGTTGATCTGGCCGACCCGGGCATCCGTGTCAGCGCCCCGGTGCTCAGCCTGGGGCTGCGGGCCTGCCCGGCCGTGGACATGACCCTGGACAACGTGGCCGCCGAACGGGTGGGGGAAACGGACCGGGGACCGGTTTACTTTAGCGCCATGGCCGACCTGATGCACGCCGCGGCCGCGGCCATGGCCCTGGGCGTGATGAAGGGCGCGTTCAAGGAGGCCTTTGCCTTCAGCCAGAAGCGGTTCCAGGGCGGCCAGGAGATTCTCAAGTGGTCCGAGCTCAAGCGCATCGTGGCCGAGATGGCCATTGCCGCCCAGAACGCGGAAATGAGCGTGAGCATGGCCTGCCACGCGGCCGACGCCCGCGTTCCGGGATGGGAGATGTGCACCCGGGCCGCGGCCCTTTGGGTCCAGAAAAGCGCCTGCGACGCGACCACGGACGGCATTCAGGTGCTGGGCGGGGTGGGTTACATGAAGGACTACGGCCAGGAAAAACGGTTCCGGGACGCCAAGCAGATCCAGGCCCTGCTGGGCATGGCGCCCATGAAAAAAATCCGTTACATCGAATCCATGGTCAAAGGATGCAAAGCCTGACCTCCTTTTAATCGAAATCGCTATCGCTATCGGGATCGGGATCGAAATCGACATCGGTCATTAAGCCGGAGGCGAAGCAATCCTGTCCGTGTGTGAAGGAGATTGCTTCGTCGCTTTGTTCCTCGCAATGACGGGAGTGCCGTTTTGCTCTCCGTAATGACAAAAAAGACCGTAAAGTCTCCATTAAGAGGTTCTCATGACAGCAGAAAAGCAGGATATCGCGTTTGAGTCGCAGGGCATCACCTGCCGGGGCCGGTTTTTCAAAGCTGACCGGACCGGCAAAGCACCGTGCGTGGTGCTGGCCCACGGGTTTTCCGGCACCATTGAAATGCGGCTGACAGCGTACGCGGAAGCGTTTGCCCGGGCCGGATACCATGCCATGGCCTTTGATTACCGCCACTTCGGCATCAGCGACGGCAACCCCCGCCAGATCCTGGATATCAAAAAGCAGCACCAGGACTGGCGGGCCGCCATAGCCTTTGCCCGGTCCTTACCCGACGTGGACCCCGGGCGCGTCATTTTGTGGGGCACGTCTTTCAGCGGCGGCCACGTGGCCGTGA
>JBMORB010000281.1:0-2041 GCA_049320925.1 Thermodesulfobacteriota bacterium
CGGGCTGCATTTTTCCGGCACATGTCCGACCCTCAAAAACAATATTATCGCTGAAAATGACGGGCATGCCATATTTGCAGACGATACATCGTCCACTGACATGGTTACCCACAACAACCTGTGGAATAACAGCCAGGGGGATTATATTAATGTGAATTCCGGGGATGACATTGATATTGTCGATACAAACGGGAATATATCCGTCGACCCGCTTTTTGCGGGCGGCGACCCGTTTGATTACCACCTGACCCAGGACTCCCCCTGCATCGATGCCGGAACATCAGAAGGCGCGCCGGACAGTGATTTTGAGGGGGATGCAAGACCTTCCGGTGCGGGATTCGATATCGGGGCGGATGAATTTCTGGGGCTGGACACGGACGGCGATGGAACGCCGGACAATGAAGACGGCTGCCCGAATGACCCGGACAAGATCGATCCCGGCGCCTGCGGCTGCGGTGTTCCCGATACCGACAGCGATGATGACGGGATAGCGGACTGCGTGGACCCCTATGACAATAACACGCCGGCCCGGCTTCCGGACAGTGACATCGGCCTTTGTTTTCTGGGCACCTGTTCAGCGGGCCTGTAACGGCCTGTAGCGTGGATATTCACGGGCCCTTCGGCCTGGGAAGGTGCTCCCGACTGGGATTAAGATCGCGGCAAAAACAAACAAAGGGCTCCCGGATGCCGGGGGCACTTTGCTGTTTGAATAACCTGAAACAGGTTTATTTCAGTATTTCCGATTTTATGCCGTCGGTCACCGCGTACAGCATCTCCATCAGCGCGGCATCGTATTTCTCGATATTAAACGGGCCCTTTTTTCCTTCCAGCACCTCGGCGGTCGCAACAAGAGGGCTCTTCAGCTTCACCACGGGCTGCCACTGAATGTAGAAATCGTAGCGCATGCTCTTGTTGCCCTGGAACCCCACCTCCTGGCCCCGAAGGTCGGCGCTCAACAGCACGTTAAAAGCCTCCAGGACAGGCCGGCTCTCTTTGTCTTTGTCCACCTTGAAATTCACCTGTAAAAAGCCGTCCGCGCCCAGGCTGTGCGTAATCTCGCCCAGGTTCATCACGACCTTTATCATCTGGATGGCTCCGGGAAAAAGGCCGAGGCCGGTGGTGGACACCTTTTGTGACTTTTCAACGACAGTGGGTTTGTAGACGCCCGAAGAAACTCCCCGGCCCGCCTTTTCCTCTTCCAGGTTGAACGTCTTGTATGCCTCGTTCTGCTGAACCGCCTCTTTGCCGATGATCTCGATGCCGTTGGCTTCAAAGGCCTCCTTTATCGCCTGGTAGACCCGGTTGGATGTGTTGGTGTAATAATCCTTGTCAAGCTCAAGGGTATCCACCTGGGTTTTGACATTGTAAAACATGCGGCCCTGTGACGCGGCCGTACGCATGGCGCTTCGTTGTGAGGCCACGCTGTCGGTCACCTCTTTTGACGTGACATACTCCCCATAGCATTCAAGAATAACGAGCTTTTTTACCCCGAGCTTCTTCAACTTCTTGGCATCCAGCGAAAGATTTTTCTTGACAAATACCGCCGGGTCACCGGCCTGTTCGGCTGAAAACTTAGCGGGTCCGGCCGCCAGTGGCACGGCTGCCAGCAGCAATACCATCAACACGATAAACCGTTTTTTCATGTTTTCTCCTCGCCTTTTTGTTTTAAGGAATGATTGTGTTCCACCCCGATGGGTTAAGCGAAGAAAGCATAAATGCGACGGTCCGGTTTGACAATGGATTTTTTTGCGGTGTGTGGTTCAACTCTCCTTGTATGTCGTTTCCCGTTGACAGACGAAAAATTTTCTTTGCATCTCAACGAGTTCTTTGGGTAAGATACGAACGATCATCTGAAACATGCAAAAACCAGGGGGATATATGAAAATTTTAAAATGGGCTGTGGCGATTGTAATTCTTGCGGCGGCGGGTCTGGCCGGGTTTGTCTATTTTGCGCCGGAAACCGCCACCCGGCTGGCGGTTGATCTGCGGCGGGCCGAGGCCGGGCTGGTCCGCAAGTCGATCACCCTGCCGTCCGGGGAGA
>JBMORB010000282.1:0-2038 GCA_049320925.1 Thermodesulfobacteriota bacterium
TTTAAAGTCGACAACGGGTACTACTACGAATTTACAGCCGGGGAAAAGATACTGGACGAGCTGACGGTTTTTTACAAAAGGGCCTACGTCACCACCTTCAAGCCCGGCACGGCCGACCCGTGCGTGCCCGGCGGAACCGGATACCTTTACTCGTTTGGCTACCTGACCGGGATCGTGGAGACGGATATCGACCTGGGCGGCGGCATTCCGTCCAAGCCCGTTACCGTGATCTCCTTTGATCTGTCGGCGGACATGCTCATCTCCCTGGGCAGCACCCTGCCGGACCTGCTTTCCGAATCCACCGGCGCGGGAACCGTGATCGTCAAACCGATTTCACCGGACATCAACATCTTCCCCATGTGGTGGCGCCACTTCCTTAATTAATCAGGGGAAGACAACAACGCCCGCAAAAGCAGGAATCGCTTTTGCGGGCGTTGTCTTTTTCACATCCCCTCTTTGCCGGGCGTTCTCCGGGACAACCGCTCAAATCATTCCGGAAAGCTCCTTCTTGCGCCAGTCGGCCAGGGCCAGGGAAAACTCAACGCTATCGCCGCAGTCACCGGTTTTTACGCCATGGCCGTCCACATTTTCCATTCTGCCCCGGCGCTCCACGTCAAAAGCCATTTCAAAAAACCGCCGGGAATGGTCGTTCCAGAAATCAAACGGTAACGCCTTCTTATCCTGAAGATTCAAGGATTCTCCCCATTCCCTCTTTTCGCCCGCCGCGCATCCCGAGCTTGCTTTCTTCCCGCGAGGCCTTATTTTTCATTTAACAACAACTTCCAGACCGGCCGCACACCGCCCGGTCAAAAGATGCAACGCCTTTGTTGAGGAGGGCTGAAAATGAACGCTTCCATTGATACCATACTTGCCGCCATCGGCGAATCATATAAGGACGCCATCTTAAAAGACGGTCGCCACTACCTGGAGGTCAATCTCGGCAGACAGGCCCAGGCCCTTGGCATTACCGATATACCGGACCACATGAGGGCGGTCGACGCCATTGTTCCGCTTAAAGGACCGGTCAGGGGCATGAAGGTCCGCATTGACGGCCGGACATTTGTAAACTATGCCCAGTTCGAGTCGGGCGTGGCCATTCCCGGGCATGTCGCCAGGGAAGCCGGCCTGCCCCACACCGGTTTTGTTCCCGGCGACAGCATGGTGCTCAATTTTGCGTAAAGGGGTGGTGCCGGGCATGGTTGTCCAAAATCGACTTTTAAAAGGGGGCTGTATTTATAGCTATTCGAGTTTACAAATTTAATTCTTTGAAAGTCCATCGCGCATTAAATTCGATTTCGATACCGATCCCGATAGCGATTTCGATCTGGATAAACAAATCAAAAGCTGTGCCGGCATGGTTAAAACCGTTTTGGGACAACAATGGGTGCCGGAAACCAGTTATTTCTCCAAGACCGGCACTTCTTCAACCGCCAGCATACGCCACTCTTTTTCTGTTTTTTCAAGCTCAAAGGCCAGCTCCAGAACCTCATCGGCCCGCTGTCCGTCCAGGGTCAGCGCCCTGACATAAGCCGTGGCAATGACGCGAGCCTTTCCGGGTGCGGTGATTTCCACAACAAGGTCGTGGAACTCGACCGCCAGACGGCTGTATCGACGGAGCGCCATCATCAGGTAGGGCGCCACGTCTTTTTGGGAAAAAAACCGGGAGACTTCATACGTGGGCATGTCCACCCGGCAGGGATCGGCAACCATCTCTCCCACACGCTTGACCCTGGCCGCCACCACCAGGTCGTTGTCCTCCGGGGCCCATTGCAGTTCCTGTTCAAGGGAACGCATTCGCTTTTTTACGGCCCGCGCCTCCCAGTCCACCATCATCAGCGCCACGGCCAGAACAGCCCCGACCAGCAGAAGCGCCGCCATCAAAAATTTTCGATTCACCATAACGGAACTCCCACACTACGATCAACGGGTGTCTGGCCGAACTGGTGGGTCTGCATGGGTACCCGGCGGTTATCGCCCACCAGGTACACATGACCGGGCTTCACAACCCTGGCCTCAAGGTTCCAGTCGCTTTTCCCGG
>JBMORB010000283.1:0-2034 GCA_049320925.1 Thermodesulfobacteriota bacterium
GGCCAAGGCAAAGCCGGGCCAGTTTGTGATTCTCAAGGCCAATGAGACCGGCGAACGGATTCCCCTGACCATGGCCGACACCGACCCTGAAAAGGGAACCATCACCATTATTTTCATGATCGTGGGAAAAAGCACGGCCCTGTTTGCCACGCTCAAGGAAGGGGACGCGTACATGGACGTGATCGGCCCCCTGGGCGCCCCCACCCATATCGAAAAGCTGGGCAAGGTGGTGTGCGTGGGCGGCGGCACCGGCGTGGCCGTTCTCCATCCCATCACCCGGGCGCTGAAGGCGGCGGGCAACCATGTTTTCTGCGTCATCGGCGCCAGGAACAAGGAGCTGCTTATCCTGGAGGAGCAGATGAAGGCCGCCTCCAGTGACCTGCGGGTGTGCACCGATGACGGCTCCTACGGCCATCACGGGTTTGTCACCGACGTGCTCAAAAGCATCCTCACCGAGCACAAGGACATCAAGCTGGCCGTGGCCATCGGCCCGGTTCCCATGATGAAGGCCTGCTCAAAACTGACCAAGGAGTTCGGCGTCAAGACCATGGTAAGCCTAAACCCCATCATGGTGGACGGCACCGGCATGTGCGGCGGGTGCCGGGTGTCGGTGGGCGGCAAGACCAAGTTCGCCTGCGTGGACGGGCCCGAGTTTGACGGCCACGAAGTGGATTTTGACGAGCTGGCGCTTCGGCTCCGGGCCTATACGGCCGACGAAAAAGAGAGCCATGCATGTTTCTTGAACAAAGCCAGGTAAGATGGCTTCGTAAAAAGCCCAATATCTGCGTTGCGCTGCCCCCCTCGTCACTGCGGCGTACGGATCAGTACGCCTCATTCCTCGGGGTTTGCGACGCCTTGCTCTTGAACTTTTTACTTTGCCATCCAAAATAGATCCTGCAAAACAATCAAATAAAACAGATGAGGAAACGATAATGGCAGATACAGAAAAAAAAGAAAAAACTCCCCGGCAGAAAATGCCGGAACAGCCGCCTTTGGTGCGCGCGAAAAATTTTGACGAAGTTCCCCTGGGGCTCTTGCCGGAAGCGGCCGTGGCCGAGGCGTCCCGGTGCCTTCAGTGCAAAAACCCCGCCTGCGTGGACGGGTGCCCGGTGGGCGTGGACATTCCCGGATTTATTCACCGGATCAAGGACGGCGACTTTACCGGCGCCATCAGCAAAATCTGGGAAAGGAACTCCCTGCCTGCGGTATGCGGCCGGGTGTGCCCCCAGGAATCCCAGTGCGAAGGCAAGTGCATTCTCGGCAAGAAGGGCGATGCCGTGGCCATCGGCAACCTGGAGCGGTTTGCCGCCGATTACGAGCGGGTCAACCGCAAAGCCCCGGCCATGAAAAAAGCGCCGGCCACCGGCAAGAAGGTCGCGGTGGTGGGCTCCGGCCCGTCGGGCCTGACCGTGGCCGGAGACCTGCTGTTAAAGGGCCACGAGGTCACCATCTTCGAGGCGTTTCACCGGCCCGGCGGGGTGCTGGTCTACGGCATCCCCGAGTTCCGGCTGCCCAAGGAAATCGTCTTTTCCGAAGTGGACGGCCTGCAGGCCATGGGCGCGAAAGTGGAAACCAACGTGGTGGTGGGCCGCAGCGTCACCGTGGACGAGCTGTTCGCGCAGGGGTATGACGCGGTGTTCCTGGGCGTGGGCGCCGGACTGCCCATGTTCATGAACATTCCCGGCGAAAACTTCGCCGGTGTGTTTTCCGCCAACGAGTACCTCACCCGCACCAACCTGATGAAGGCCTACCGGTTCCCCGAGTACGACACGCCGGTGATCCACGGAAAGAACGTGGTCACCGTGGGCGGCGGCAACGTGGCCATGGACTCGGCCCGCACGGCCCTGCGCCTGGGCGCGAAAAACTCCTACATTGTTTACCGCCGCTCCAAGACCGAGCTGCCGGCCCGTGCCGCGGAAGTTCACCATGCCGAGGAGGAAGGGGTCCAGTTCAAGCTGCTGACCAATCCCACGAGATTTTTCGGCGATGAAAATGGCCGTGTGACCGGCATGGAGGCGTTAAAGATGGAGCTGG
>JBMORB010000284.1:0-2028 GCA_049320925.1 Thermodesulfobacteriota bacterium
TCATGCCGCCTCTCTTCGAAAGGCCAGCCGGCCTTCGATAAACACCATCTCCGGCTTGTCCGTGTTTTGCACCGTGTCCAGCGGGTTTTTCCGGAAGACCGCCAGGTCGGCCAGCTTGCCGCGCTCAACGCTGCCCAGGTCGTTCTCAACCCGGAGCAGTCGGGCGTTGTTGATGGTGGCCATGCGCAGAATGTCGGCCGCCGCCATGCCCTGTTCTTCTAACAGCCGCATCTCCACGTACATGGCTCCGGGAAAGATGAGCGGCACGCCGCCGTCGTTGCCGCAGCCGAAAACCGCGCCCGCACGGTAGAGATCAATGATGTTCAGGGAACCGTCATTGGCCGCCGCGTTCATGGTGGTGGGGTCCGGCCAGGGGAACAGGTGCCAGGATTCGTAGGATTCCGAATCGCAGAGCCGGTGATAATATTTAAGCGTGCTGGCGGCCAGTTCCGGTTCGCAGAACTCCTCGATCAGGCCCGGCATGTATTGGGGCCGTTCCTGCTCGATCCGGACGCAGAACCCCTTACCCCAGTTGGGATCCCCGTGCCGGGGATAGGCCAGTGCAAAGGCCACCGAGGCGGTGGGCACCAGGGTGTGGCCGCCATCGATGATCCGCCGGGCCATGGTCTCGGGAACGCGGGCGTCCGTGGCCATGTGCTCCAGGGAAGAGATGCCGGCCGCCAGTCCGTCGTTCAGGCCGTCCAGCGTGGTATGATGGATGGCTGCGTATTTTCCGTTTTTGCCCGCTTCCTCCTGAATGGCACAAAGGGTCTCAACGTTCATGACCGGTATCTTTTTCCCCGGCATCAGCAGCTCCCGGGGCTGCCAGAACAGCTTGATGAAATCAGCGCCCTGGTCGGCCGCCCGCCGCACGGCCAGGCGCCCCTCTTCCGGCGTGTTCACCGGCTGCCAGAAAGGAACTTTTTTGAAAAACGGAATCAACCGGTCCGTATAGCCGTTGCGCACGTCCAGGGCGCTGCACCAGTGTATGCGGGGGCCGAGCACTTCTCCGTGGGCGATTTTTTCTTGAAGTTCCTCCAGAAAAACGCCCATGGCCAGCATGTCGCGCACCGTGGTCACCCCGTGCTTGACACACTCTTCGGCGTTGCGCTCCAGCTGGCGGGTATAGGCGAACAGCATGCCCGGGCCGAAGCCGATGGCTCCGGACAGGGACATATGGCAGTGGGCGTTAATGATGCCCGGCATCACCCATGCGCCGTTTAAATCCAGGGCGCGGTCCGCGCCGGCAGGAAGCGCCGCTTCCGGCGGAAATATCTCCTCTATCCTGCCGTTGCGGATCAGGATGGCGTGATCCGCAAACGCCCGGCCGCCCGTCACGTCAACAATGGAACACCCGGTCAGGAGCAGCGACTCTTCCTGCCGGGTCAGCGGTTCGGGCCGGGTGAAACGGGGGCTGAGTCGGGCGCAGGAGCCCACAGCGGCGCCCATGGCCGCCAGGGTGGAGAGCCAAAGAAACTGTCGTCGATTCAATTGATTGTGCTCCTTTTAATAATATACTGATTTTATTGAACTCATCGATACCAGAGCCGCCATGGCGTGTCAATGGTTTTTGAAGAATGCCCATGCCGCCACAGGATTATCAGGGTAAAAAACTCTCTTCCATGCTTTCAGACAAAAAATCATGCTTGACTTTTTTAAGTCCTCATTGTACGAAAATTATCACATTTTACCCAAAAATATGACAATAAAAAGTCTACTCTGACTTTTAAGTGACTTTAAACCTTCATCCACCTTTAAAAGGTTTTGAAAAATGGCCCGCAAAGCCCCTTCAGACACCATGAAAATGCAGAAACGGGCTGTTGCCACCCGCCGCCGTTTTCTGGAGGCAACACTTCAGTCTCTGGCGGAGAAGGGTTATGCCGCCACCACCACCCAGGAGGTCTGCCGCCGGCTGAATGTCTCCAGGGGAACCCTGCTCCACCACTTTGCCACGCGCGAAGAGCTGATCATCGAGGCGGTGGAATACGTTCTGGGAGAAAACGTCAGCCACTTCAAAAAAACCATGGC
>JBMORB010000285.1:0-2018 GCA_049320925.1 Thermodesulfobacteriota bacterium
AGGTTCGCCATCTTCTTATACAGTTCCCTGGGGAACTCCCCGGCCCGCTCCCACTCATCCACGAAGGGGGTGATCTCTTTTTTGACAAACTCTCTTAATGCCTTGCGAAGCATGTTGTGCTCCGCGGTAAAGTATTCCTGGCAGGGATTACCGGAAAATGTGTTCACCTTCGACCTCCCTCTTTTCAAAACTTCATTTAAAACAAAAACAAGCCGGGAAAACTGACTTTATGCCACGAAGGGAGGCACTGTCAATTCTTTTAAAGGCTGGCGGGACAGCCGCCATCCACAACAGGCAGCCCTTCTTTTGCCTTGCGACGAAATCCCGGACAGTGGTAAACTTCACACCGGCTGATCCGGCGGTGGTTAATATCCCCTGAAGTATTGATCTGAGGTTAAAACAATGTCGATCGCAAAATCCCGATGGATTCCTGTTGCCCTTGCGGTTGCTGTCACGGTAGCGGCGGCCGTCTGGCTCCATGTGACACGGTACATGGTCAGTCCCGCCGATCTTTCGGCCCGGGAGCAGGTCATTGTCGTTCCTCCCGGCATGGGCATCAACGCCGCGGCCGCCATGCTGCACCGGCAAGGCGTCATCAAGCACCCCGACCTGTTCCGGTTCTTTGCCCGGGTGGCCCGCCGCGGCCATGCCATCAAAGCAGGGGAATACCGGCTTTCCGCGGCCATGCCGCCGGCCGCGATTCTGGACCTGCTGCTTTCCGGGAAAGTGGCCCTGCACCGGCTGACCATTCCCGAGGGCTATAGCATGTATCAGATCGCCGAACTGGCGGAGCGGACCGGGCTGGCGAAAAAGGACGACTTTCTCGCGGCCGCCGAAGACACCGCGCTTGCGAAAAAGCTGGGAGTACCGGCCGACACCCTGGAAGGCTACCTGTTTCCCGAGACTTACTACTTTCCAATGTCCGCCACACCACAGCAAATGGCGGCCGCCATGGTCGACCGTTTTTTTACCGTCTTCACCGATGAGTGGGAAAACCGCGCCGCGCGAATGGGTATGTCGGTCCACCAGATCGTCACCCTGGCATCAATTATTGAAAAAGAGACCGGTCATCCCGATGAACGGCCCCTGATCGCCTCGGTGTTCCACAACCGCCTGGCAAAAAACATGCGGCTGGAAAGCGATCCCACGGTGATATATGGCATCCCTGACTTTGGCGGCAATATCACCAAGGCCCACCTGCGGCAGGAGACCCCTTATAACACATACCGGATAAAAGGACTGCCGGCGGGCCCCATTTCCAATCCCGGCAGGGAGGCTCTTTACGCGGCCCTTTTCCCGGCGCAGACCGGGTATCTGTATTTTGTTTCAAAAAACGACGGCACCCACCAGTTTTCCGCCACCCTTGCCGAACACAACCAGGCGGTCAGAACATACCAATTGCGCGGCAGGGCCAGGCCATCCGGATAACGTCTTATGAATGTTCTTCTTTGCCATGATGTGCCGGGACACACGGAGACGGGCGAATTTCAAACCCGTCCGCTGCTGCGCCTGCCGGTTGCCCGCGATACCCTGATCTGCCTGAAAACAGGCATGGAAAAGGTTCCGGGCGCGCCGGGAATTACCCCGGCAACAGACCGGGCCACTAAAAACAGAGCCGACGAGGAACACGCCCTGCTGTGTTTCCACTGCCTCCATCCCATCACGACCCGGCGCGAAAAGACTTCCGTTTGCGGCGGCCATACCCATGTGTTCGCCAATCCCGGCGGGCTGGTTTTTGAGATCGGGTGTTTTCGCACGGCCCCCGGCTGCGGCCATGATGGCCCGCCGACCCTTGAATTTACCTGGTTTGAGGGATACGCCTGGCAGATAGCGACATGCAACGGATGCCTGAGCCATCTCGGATGGTACTACACTTCGGCCGGGTCTTCGTTTTACGGTCTGATCCTGAGCCGGCTGGTTGATCCGGGATAACCCCCGTGCCGGTTCACCGGCGCATCCGGATTTTCGATTGTTGCGACTTGACTTCCGGCCCGATCCTTCTAATATGAGTTTTGCGA
>JBMORB010000286.1:0-15319 GCA_049320925.1 Thermodesulfobacteriota bacterium
CGCTTTCCGTTACATCCAATGTGTTTTTGCACGTGCATCCGGTCCAGACAAAGGCGGACGCCATCCGGTTCCGTTTCACTTTCTGTCTGGGCGGGCTGACCCTGCTGATGTTCATTGTTGAAACCGTTACCGGCGTGCTGCTGATGTTTTATTACCGGCCGGTGACCGAATACGCCTACCTGGACATGAAACTGCTGGAGCACACGGTGCCCTTCGGCATGTTTCTGCGGAACATGCACCGGTGGGCCGCTCATGCCATGGTGATCCTGGTGATGCTGCACATGCTGCGGGTTTTTCTGACCGGGTCCTACAAGCCGCCCCGGGAGTTCAACTGGGTGGTGGGTGTGGTGCTGCTGGTGATCACGCTGCTGCTGAGCTTTACCGGCTATCTTTTGCCCTGGGATCAGCTGGCCTTCTGGGCCATTACCGTGGGCACAAAGATGGCCGGGGCCACGCCCTTTCTGGGAAACGAAGGCCCGTTTCACCAGTTGCTGGGTATTCATCCCTACAATGACCTTCAGTACCTGCTGCTGGGCGACAGCATGGTGGGCGGAAACGCCCTGCTCCGGTTCTATGTGCTGCACTGCGTACTGCTGCCGCTGGCCTGCACGGTGCTGATGGCGCTTCATTTCTGGCGCATTCGAAAAGACGGCGGCATATCCAGACCCCTGTAGAGAGGACTTCAATGGCGGTTGATGAAAAGGAGTTGGAAAAAACCCGGGAAACAGCCGACGGCGCCGGCCGGGGGTATGTGTTTACCTTTCCCGACCTGGTGGCCAGGGAGTTTATCGCCGTTCTGGCGGCGATGGTTCTGCTTTCCATCTGGTCGCTGGCCATTGACGCGCCGCTGCGGGCCATGGCCGATCCCAACTGGACCGAAAATCCGGCCAAGGCCCCGTGGTACTTCGTCGGTCTGCAGGAGCTGCTGGTTTATTTTGACCCCTGGATCGCCGGCGTGGTGGTGCCCGGCATCATCATGGTGGGGCTGATGGTGATTCCCTACATCGACACCAACCCCAGGGGCGTGGGGGTTTATAATTTTAAGGACAGAAAATTTTCGGTGTCGATTTTTCTGATCGGATATGCGCTCTGGTTTATCCTGATCGTGATCGGCGAATTTTTCCGGGGCCCCAACTGGCATTTCTACTGGCCGTGGGAAAGCTGGGAAACAGAAAAACTGGCGGAACAGCAGCTGGCCAACATTCCCCACCCCTTCGGCTACGTGCTGATGGCGGCCTATGTGGCATTGGGCTTTATCCGGCTGCCGGTTCTGATCCGGCAGGGCCGTCATAAGGAGCCCGGCTTTCTGCTGCGCTATTTCACCACGGTCGTGCTGATGCTGATGATGTTCGGGGTGATGGTGAAAATCGTTCTCCGTCTCTTTTTCCATGTAAAATACATTATTGTGACACCCTACTTCTCGATATGAACGCAAAACGGACGATTCAGGCAAGTTTCGGCATACGGTCGCTGTTTGTCGTGGTTTCCGCGGCCCTGCTGGTGGTCACCGGTCTGGTGATCGTGGGCGAAAAAAAGGACTGGGACGAGTGGCAGCGGCATCAGGCGGCTTATAACGACCAATACGCGGCCCTGCTGGAGGAAAAGCTGGCCCAGGCAAAAACGGCCGGTGACGCCGAAGCGGAAAAAAAATGGACCAAGCTGTCGGAGGGGCACAGCCGCTCCAGCGACATCAAGATGCGGGCCGTCTTTTTGCCCGATGCCCAGATGCGAGACCTTTGCCAGTCGTGCCACATGGCCATGGAAAATCCGTTGTTTGAAAACGCGGCCCATCCACTCAAGACCCATCCCGGCGGGATCCTGGAGAGCCACAAAATCAGCCGCTACGGCTGCACGTTCTGCCATCACGGCCAGGGGGCCGGCCTGGATGCCAAAAAAGCGCACGGGTTCGAGGCAAACTGGGAAAAGCCCCGGCTTCCCATGAAATACGTGGAAAGCGCATGCTTTGAGTGCCACGAAACCGTGTTCGGCCTGAAGGGTGCCGAACGGGCGGCTCAGGGGAAAACGGCCTTCATGGAGATGGGGTGCTACGGCTGCCACGACGCCAACGTAATTGAAGGGCTTCCCAAGTTTTCCGTGCCTTTTTCTGGCATGGCCAGAAAGATTTCAAGCAAAAAATGGGTGGTCAAGTGGATCGAGGATCCCCAGGCCATTCGCCCGGGCACCATGATGCCCAAGTTCCGGCTCGAGCCCGCGTCCGTGGCCGGCATTGTGGAGTATATTTATTCTCTTGAGGACAAAGATTTAAAACTTGTCCGGTTCAACCGCGCAGACGGCAACGCCGCCACCGGGAAACAGGCGTTTACCGACCTGGGATGCATTGCCTGCCACAGCCCGGAGCGGGCCAAGTCCGGACTGACTCGCCGGGTGCCCATGCTTTCCGATGCCGGCCTGAAACTGACCGCGGACTGGCTGTTCAAGTGGATCGGCGATCCCCAGTCGATCAACCCGGACACCTGGATGCCCAAACTCGAGATTACCCGGACCGACGTGAGCAACCTGACCGTCTACTTGACCACGGTGGCGGACAGGGAGGTGAAAGCACTGCTGAATTTTGAGCCGGTTCCGGGAAAAAGCGAGGACGGCAAGGCCCTGGTTCAGGCCCGGGGCTGCCTGGGATGCCATATTGTAAAAGGCGCCGAAGACCCGTCCAAGGTGGGCGTTTCCGTGGCCGATGTGGCCGACAAGCGCATGGAGGAACTGCCCTTCGGCAACTCCGACGTGCCGCACACCAAGTGGGACTGGCTGGACAACAAGATTCGAAAGCCCGACATTTACCAGACCGACGACATGCCCATGTACATGCCCGACTATGTCATGACCGATGAAGAGCGGGAGCACATGGTGATTTTTTATCTTTACAACCGCCTGCTGAAATTGCCGGAAACCTATATCGTCCGGGCATCCCGTGAAAAGAAGGCAGACGAGAAGGGCGAGTGGATGATTCGCCATTTCAACTGCAAGGGGTGTCACGAGATCTTGAATGAAGAAAAACCCCGCATCGACGGCTTTATCGCCAAGAAATCCAAGGTGCCGCCCCGCATCGTCAATGAGGTGGAGAAAACCCAGCCCACGTGGCTGTTCAACTATCTGCGGCGGCCATCCGCCATGCGGCCGTGGATGGAGATGCGCATGCCCACGTTCAACTTTACTTATAATGATGTTCCCACACTGATTGAACACCTGCACGCGCTGATGCCGGAGAAAAATCGGCTGGTGTCCCCCATTCCTTATGAGCCGGCCCTGGTGCGGACCGATTACGATGATGAAATCATCGAAATGGGCAAATACCGCTTCAGAAGCGACAAATGCATGCAGTGCCATCCGGTCTCCTTTACCGGAGAACTGCCCGAGGGCAAACAGCTCGAAGATCTGTCCATTAACCTGATGCTTTCAAAGACCCGGCTGCGGTTTGCGTGGATCAAAAATTTCATGCGGGATCCCAACACCTATGCCGGGGTAGGCACCAAGATGCCCTACGTGTTTTACACGCCGGACAAAGTCCCCCGCATGCCTGATCCCGAGGACTGGCTGCAGCGCACCGGCCTGTTCCTGATGTTTATGGAAGAGGTGCCGGAAGCGATTCAGGAAGAGGAAAAGACCCGCGAGGTTGAGGAGTTTAATTTCGACAGCTATTGATGTCGAGGGCCGTTTTTTGATCGTCATTTACCACCGGGGCGCGCCCCATCGCTCCCCGGCCGGCTTCTGATATAACGGATGGCTGTGTCCCGGCAGCTTTTGACGGGCGGCAGGTATGGAAAAGGAGGTTTGCCATGCGTTTAGACAAAAACATATGGATCGCTTTCAGCCGGGTCTTGCCGGCGCTCACTCTCGTGCTTTTACTGTCGTCATGCTCGCTTTACCGGGTGACCCGTCTCAACAACTATGAAAATTTTGCCGAAATTTCCAACACCGTTTGGGCCAGGCTCTATTTTGCCTTCAATGAAGTGGACATTCCGGGATATGACGAGATCATTTATGTCGATACTCGCTGGCGGGCCAAAGACAGCCCCGTTGTGATCGACAGTAACCTGTTTGTTCTGCCCGGTGTTTCGCTGACCATTGACCCCGGCGTTGAAGTGCGGCTGGGAAAGGACGTGCTGGTGACCTGCCGCGGCGTGATCCATGCCAGGGGCACCGCGGAAAAACCCATTCGTTTTACCTGGCTCACCGAGGGTGAGTGCTGGAATACCATTGAAAACTTAAGCTCCATCGGACGAAAGGGGGCTTCCAGTGAAGTGGTGTTTGAGCACTGCATCATCGAGCATGGTCACGGGCTTGCCGTCAACTCCAGCGAGGCCCGGATCGAATCGTGCGTGTTCCGGCACAACATAGACTCTGCCCTGCAGTTTCAGTACGCGGGGGGCCTCATCGCCCGCAATGCATTTTATCAGAACTCCACAGAGCGCCAGGCCGCGTCCGGCAACGGCGCCGGCATCAACGTCTACAGCAACCGGAAGGTGCGAATCGAGGACAACGACGTGTACGACAATGTTTCCGCCGGGGGCAGGGACGGCGGCGGCGGCATTTACGCCTTTGCCTACAGCGAGGGGTCGGTGGAGGTGGTCAATAACCGGGTTCGAAACAATCGCAGCGACCGGAAGGCGGGCGGTATTTTCGCCTACGCGGCCCGGGTGAGCAGCAACACGGTGATCGATAACGAGGCGGCCATGACCGGCGGCGGCATTCACGCCATTGAATCGATGCTGGAGAAAAACGTGGTGGCCGGCAACCGCGCTCCCAGCGGCGGCGGTATCTATTCGGAAGCCAGCCGGATCAACGGCAACCTGGTGCGGGCCAACCGGGCCTTTATGGGCACCGGCCTTTACCATCTGGGCGGCGGTGAGGTAATGGGCAACACCTTTGTGGAAAACGGCAGTCTCGGCAATGCGGCGGATGCCGCCGTCACCCTGTCCGGCAGCCCTGTTATTTCCCGCAACAATATTTTGGCCCGGACCGGCTACGCCCTTGCCTTTAAATCCCACAGCCTTTCACCCGACTTGCAGGCCGGTGAAAACTACTGGGGAACCACGGACAAACATGCCATTGAGCAGCTGGTGTGCGACTGGCTGGAAGACAGCCAGGTGGGACTGGTGAACTGGGACGCCTATCTGCCCGGACCGGCGCCGGACGCCTGCCCCATTCCAGAGGACGCCGACCGGACCGTGTCGCTTCCGCCACCCCGGGGCGGGGCCGGCACCCTCAGGGGGCTTGTGGAAACCGATACCCTGCTGGGTGACCACGCCATTCGCACCTACACGGTCGCGGGCAACCTGCTGGTGCAGGAAGGATGCAACCTGGCCGTGAAAGCGGGCACCATACTGGTGTTAAACAAAGATGCCACCATCCGGGTGCGGGGAACGATGACAGCCGTGGGAGAGGCAAAACAGTCCATCCGGTTTACCGGAGACCGGGAAAACCCATGGGGCCAGCTGTTCTTCGAAAACCGGAGTACCGGCCCGGCACAGGCAACAGGTGATACAACCTTCAGCCCGCCGGACAGTCTGCTGCGATACTGTATCGTGGAAAACGGCGGTGGTATCGTGATGGACGGCAAGGGGGCTGACCTGCTGGACTGCACGGTACAAAACAACCGGGGAACCGGCGTCCGTATCAAGGAGGTATCGGTTTCAATCAAAAACTGCAAGGTTTCCGGCAATGTCAGCGATTCGGACGGCGGCGGCATCTATGTTTACGGCAGCCGGTCCGTATTTATTGAGAACAACGAAATTAAGAACAACCGGGCCGCCGACGGCGGCGGCATATTCGCCTACGGTTACCAGTCCAACACGGCCGTGGATATCCGCAACAATCGCATCGAAGGCAACGTCAGCGAGGGAGACGGCGGTGGTGTCTGGATGTCCCGGTCTGCCCTGGTGAACAACCTGATCATCCGCAACAAGACCGAGGCCAAGGGTGGCGGACTGTACGCCGGGTTCGGCCTGGTGGAGGACAACCGGATAGCGGAAAACAGCGCCGCCGACGGTGGCGGCATTTTTGCCGAGGCCAACTGTTCCTTCAAACGCAATATTATTAATAATAACATCGCCACTGGCGGCATGGGCGGCGGGGTCTACCTGAATTACTGGGGCCTGAGCCTCCATAACAAAGAGTTTCTGGGCAACCGCGTGGAAAACAACACTGCCGGCGGGGACAATCCAGCGGGCGGCGTGGTCATGAACGGCGAGATGGATTTCCGGCAGAACAGCATTACCGGCAACAGAGGGATTCAGCTTCACAATCTGAATTCCGCTGAGGTGAAGAACATTTCCGCCACGCTGTGCTACTGGGGAACCACTTCACAGAAGGCCGTGGCCGGCTATATTTATGACGGTCTTGATGATGAACGGCTGTCTGTCGTGGAATACATGCCCCTGGCGAAAACCAGGGAAGCCGCCATCACCAACGCGGAGAGCAAGCCCGAATAAAGGACTGTTTTATGAAAAATACGCTGCATCAGCCTGAATTATCCCCTGACGGCGAAGGGGCCGCGCCGGAAAAGCGCACCGTGGTGCCGGCCTTTGGCCGGCGCCTGATGGATTACGAGACGGCCCTGGCAACCTGCCTTTCCGCGGTCACCGAAAGCCTGCCGGAGGAGACCCTGGCCCTTGAAAAAAGCATGGGTCGTGTCCTGCGCCGGGCCGTGGAAAGCGCCATCGCGGTGCCGCCTTTTGACAAGTCCACCATGGACGGCTACGCCGTGAAAGCAGTTGACGTGGCCGCGGCGTCGGATGCCGCGCCCGTGACCCTGGATGTGATCGACGAGATTCCGGCGGGCCGTGTCTGTCACAAGACCCTCCGGTCCGGTGAAGCAGTACGCATCATGACCGGCGCCGCCCTTCCCAGGGGGGCCGACGCCGTTATCAAGCTCGAGATGACGGCGCCCGCGGGCCCCGGTCACGTAAAGATTCTCGGCGGGCCGGAGGAGAACAACTACGTTATTCACAAGGGCCAGGACCTGCTGCCCGGCACCCGCGTCGCCGAGGCCGGCACGGTCATTACCCCGGCCCTGCTGGGCATGCTGGCCAATTGCGGGACGCCTGAAGTGAAGGTTTCGCGAAAGCCGCGCATCGGCATCATTTCCACGGGAAGCGAACTGACCGCGCCGGGAACTCCGCTTCAGGACGGGCGTATTTACGACGTCAACAGTTATTTACTTTACGGCCTTTGCACCGAGGCCGGCGGCAACGCCGAGCTGCTGGGTACCGTGGTCGACAAAAGCGACGACCTGCTTTCCCTGCTCGACCGGTGCGCCGGCGTTGATATTCTGCTTCTGTCCGGCGGGGTGTCCGTGGGCGACTATGACATTGTTCACGAGACCCTTCAGCGGGCCGGCGTGGAGGAGATCTTCTGGCGGGTCAAGGTCAAGCCCGGCAAGCCGCTCTTTTTCGGCCGGCGGGACGCTACCCTGATATTCGGTCTGCCGGGAAACCCTATCTCCTCGGCCAACAATTTTTATCTGTTCGTGCTGCCGGTCATTCACAAGCTTCTGGGAAAATCGACCTGGGGTCTGAAGACCGGCTATTCGCAGGTCCAGAACAGCATGATTTTCCGTCCGGGGCGGCGGAAATTTCTGCGGGCCCAGATTCGATACGACCGTTTCAGCCACGGGGTATGGATCCTGCACGAGCAGCGGTCCGGCGTGTTTGCCCCCATGGTCGAGGCCGACGTCCTGGTGGAGGTGCCCGAGGATGCCAAGATGGTCAGGGAAGGGGATGTAGTAAAGATTTACTACCTGTAATCGGTTTACAATGACGCGGCGCGCGGCCGTGTCGGGAGGAAGATCATGGTTTCCTGCTCAGAGACAAAGGTCCTTCTGGAAAGAGAACCGAAGTTTGACGACATCATGTGCAGCCTTCGGGCCACCGGAAAGCAGCCCAAGGGCGTCATCGGCGAAGTCAAAAAACTCATGGCCGTTGCCCGCCAGTTCAACGACGCTTTCACCTCGGGCTACTGGCGGGAGCTGGACCTGAAGATGCATGAGGATCCGGACTACCTGCCGTGGGAGGTGGTGAAAAAAGCCAATGAACTGAATTTTTATTCTTTTTTTATTCCAAAAATTTTCGGCGGCAAGGGGTACAGCATATCGGCCATCGGGCCTTTTTTGGAAGAGATCGGGTCGCAGTGCGCGGCCGTGGCCAACCTCATCGGTGTGCACTACCTGGGGTTCGTGGGCCTGGCCGCCTCCTGGAACATGCGGCTGATCGACATGATCTGCCGGGACGTGGTCAACGGTGAGAAGACCGGCGAACCCTGCCTTATGTCCTTTGCCATGACCGAGCCGGACGCCGGCACCGACTCCCAGAACGTGGAGTTCATGGACACCGGCTCCCTGGCCTGCATCGCGGAAAAGGTGGAGGGCGGCTACAAGGTCAACGGCACCAAGATTTTCATCAGCTGCGGCCATCTTTCCACCTGGCACATCCTGTTTGCCTACACCGATCCGCAGAAGGGGTCGGAGAACATGGTGATGCTGGCGGTTAAAACCGGCACCAAAGGCTTTTCCTTCGGCAAGAAAGAAAAAAAGATGGGACAGAAGGCGTCTCTGGCCAGCGAACTGGTGTTCAAGGACTGTTTTGTTCCCGACGACCTGGTGCTGCTGGACAAAAAACAGACGGCGGGTCTTGCCAGGGGCCCGCGGGACATCACCGAGCTTATTCTGGCCAATATCTGGGCCGCCTCCCGCGTGGGCGTGGCCGCCTTCGGCACCGGCGGGGCCAGGGGCGCCTTTGAGCAGGCCCTGCGGTTTGCCTCCCAGACCGAAGTGGACGGCAAGCCGCTGGTCAACCACGAGTGGTGCCAGGCCATGCTGGCCGAGATGTACAAGAACGCTGCTGTTGCCCGGCTGACCTATTCCGAGGGCGCATACGTGAATGGCATGGACGGCATGGTGAAAATGCTCAACGTGAAGCCTCTGTACTACATGATGAAATACACTCCGACGGCCCTGCTCGACCCCATCATGAAGCCGATCAACAAGATGGCCTTCACCACATGGATTTCCCGGAAGATCGCTTTTGACTGGGTGGATGACGCGGCCGTCAACCGCACGGACGGCTGGGGTTCTCTGGCCAAATTCACGGCCACGGACATGGCCGTTCAGAACGGCCGCATGGCCCTGGAGCTTATGGGTTGCGCAGGGGTCCGCCACAGCCAGCATGCCGAAAAGATTTTGCGGGATTCCAAGCTTTTTCAGATTTATGAGGGCACCAACCAGATCAACCGCGTCAACGTGTTCAAGCGGCTGGTGGCGCGCACCTGTCCCGGTACCGCGTGTTTTTGCAGCACGAATCTTTAATTTTTGGCCGCGGGACGTTCGGGAAAGCCGGCGCCCGCATTTGATAAAGGAGAAACGCCGTGTACGCATCGGACAACAAAGAGTTGAGTCTGCTGGACAAAAGCTCCCTGGAATTCGCCAAAAAGGTGCTGGCCCCGGGAAGGGAGACAAACGACCATTATCCGTTCGGCCCGTTTTTTGATCCGGTGGTGCAAAAGGCCTTTGAACTCGACTTTTTCCACATTCTGCTGCCCGAGGATCTGGGCGGCGTGGGCCAGGGCATCGAAGCCCTGTGCGTGGTGCTGGCCAACATCTGCCGGGAGGACAGCAGCCTGGGCGGCATCATGTTAACCAACGCCTTTGCCCAGAACCTGCTGATGGCCGCCGGCTGTACCGACGTTTTAAAGGATCTGGCGGCCGGCGCCAAAAAAGCCGCCGATTTTCTGATCGCCTGCCCGGTGCTGTGCAACCCGGCCCAGGACCGGCCCATGCTGGCGGCCCGCCAGGACGGGGACGGGTACCGGCTGAACGGAACGGCTGAGTATGTGGTGCTGGGGGGCATGGCCGGTCACGGCCTGCTGCCGGCCCTTGTTTCCGGACAGACCGCCTGGTTTTGGGTCGACCTGTCCATTGCCGGGATTTCCAGAAGCGGGCCTGTTGTCAGCCATGGCATGCACGCCTGCCCGGCGGAAGACCTGACGTTCAAGGACGTGCCGGCCCGGCTGGTGGGCACCGTGGAGGAGGGCGGCGCTTATTTTAAAAAGGTGTCCGAGACCATGCAGCTGGCCGCTGTTGCCATGGCCGCCGGCGTGATGCGGGGTTCTTTGGAGGAGGCCCTGGGGTATTCCCGCCAGCGGAGCCAGGGCGGCCGCAAGATCAAGGACTGGTCCGAACTCCAGATGCTGCTTTCCGGCATGGCCGTTCAGGTTCACGTGGCCGAGATGCTGGTGTCCCGGGCCTGCCAGTCCCTGACCGGCGACGAAAAGAACTGGCGGCTTTCCGTGCAGGCCGCCGCGATTCACGTGCTGTCGGCCATGGCCCCGGTGGTCAACGACGGCATTCAGGTCATGGGCGGCGTGGGTTACATGAAGGACTTCGGCCAGGAAAAACGGTTCCGGGACGCGGGCCATATTCAGGCCCTGCTGGGATATCTGCCCTTAAAAAAGCTGGACTTCATCCGCCAGCTCCTGTAAGTAATAAGGATGTTTCACGAATCAACCTGACACGCGGGGATATGGCAGGGGCACGGCATGCCGTGCCCCTGCTGTCCATACAGGGCAATCGAACGGGTTTTGTGAAATATCTATCAGGGGGAAACGAACACCATGGGACTTGGTTTTATAACAAAAAGTTATCGCAACCGGGCCATGGCCCTGGTGCTGCCGGTGGTGCTGGCCGCCGTGGTGCTGGTGACCGTACTTGCTTACCTTTTCATTCTGTCCAACGTGGTGGAGTTCCAGAGGGAAAACATGGAGACCGCCCTGGCCGGCATGGCCGGCAGCCTGGACTCCCGCATCAGCGAAGCGCGGAACACCGTTTCCGTGCTGGGCAGCCGGCCGCTCAGCCTGACCGACGCCGCGGCCGCCCTGGAACTGGCCCATGCCGCGGCCCCCGTATTTTTCACGCTTTTTGTGTCCGACCCGGCCGGCGGGGTTATCACCGCCGTGGGGGAAACCATTTCCGAGCAGGTCATCCTGCCGCCCTTTGAAACCTTTGACACCAGCATCCCGGAAAACGGCCGCCGGTCCGTTTTTATCGGGTCGGTGGAGCGTATTCCCCCCAGCATGACCCCGGTGTTTCTGCTGGCGGTCCCGGTCCGCCTGGTCGACCCGGCCAGAAAAGGACGGGAGATCGACGCCGTGGCGGGGGGCTACGTGGACATCAACCGGCTGTTTGACTCCTGCGTGGCCTCCTTTGTGCCCCTGCGCACCAGCCATGTGTTTCTGGCGGACGCCGCGGGCAAGACCCTGGCCCGTTCGGGCGACGACGTGGCCACCTCCGTGTTTCTGGCCAAAAGCGGCGGCGTGAAGGAAAGCGAGACCCTCTTTCACAAGGATGCAGGCGGAACCCGGTATCTGTCGGTGGTCCGGCCCTGCCTGGACGGCTGGTGGGTGGTGGGCCTTTCGGTCCCGGTCAAGGCGCTTTTCACGCACATGGGCCGGCTGGTTGCCTATTCGATTCTGCTGGGCTTTATCACCATCGCCCTGGTCTCCCTGGTGACATGGCTGGTCACCGGCATGATGGTCGGGATGATCAACCGTCTTGCCGACAACCTGCGCAACATCGTGGAGGGCAAGGGAGACCTGACCCGGCGGCTGGAGGTCCGGGGGGCCGATGAAATCGCCGAACTGGCCACGTGGTTCAACCGGTTCGTGGAAAAGCTGGGCCAGATGATCACCAGCATCGCGCAGAAGGCGTCCCGGGTGGATGAGGCGGCCCGGGTGCTTCAGGAGTTTTCCGGCGAGATGACCCAGACCGCCGGATCCCTGCGAAACCTGTCCAAGGCGGTGGTGACATCCACCGACGAGATGAACATGAACATGGCGTCGGTTTCCACCACCATGGAGGAGTACGCCCACAATCTGGACACCATGGCCTCGGCCACCGAGCAGATGACCGCCACCATCGACCAGATCACGGAAAGCTCCGGTGTGTCCATGAAGCGCACCAACCAGGCGGTTTCCTACACCAACACGGTCCATGAAAGCGTGAAGGACCTCAACGAATCCATGGAGACCATCGGCGGCATCACCGATACCATCGCCCGCATTTCGGGCCAGACCAACCTGCTGGCCCTCAATGCCGCCATCGAGGCGGCCCGGGCCGGGGAAAAAGGCCGGGGCTTTGCCGTGGTGGCCGGCGAGATCAAGACCCTGGCCGGCGAAACCGACGCCGCCACCAGCAACATTCACAGCCGGGTGTCGGATATTCAGGGATCCTCCCGTTCCACCCTCGAGGCCATTGAAAAGATCGCCGACATCATTCACACCATTGACGAAGTGGTGTCCACCACTGCCGCGGCCCTGGAACAGCAGTCCGCCTCCACCAAGGAAATCGCCGCCAACATCATGCAGGCCTCGTCGGGCATTCAGGATGTTCACAAGCGCATTTCCCAGAGCAGCTCCATGCTGGGGGGCGTGGCGCGGGAGATCAAGACCCTGGACGACCGGTCCAGGGTGATCTTCGACAAGAGCGAAGCCATCAACCGGCGGTCCGCCGAACTGGCCGTCATTGCCGACGAGCTCAACATCATGGCAAAGCAGTACAAGGTGTAATCGCCACTTTTTATTCCAACTCAAACTCGGTATCAAAATCGATGGCCATACTGCCCTGGCGACGGGAGACGAAAAAACCTGTGTCCCTTCCTTGTGCCGTGCCTCTTTCCGGTCACGGATTGACTTTGGCCCGCATCAGGACTAAGAATAGCAGTCATCAACACCGCCTGACCGGAGCGATAACATGAAAATCATTCACGTCGTGGGCCGATCCAAAAACGGGAAAACCACGCTGATTCTGGAACTGATCGCGGAACTCAAAAAAAGGGGACTGGCCGTGGGCACCCTGAAGCACAGCGGCCATGCCCATGAACTGGAAACACCGGGCAAGGACTCCTGGCGCCATCGGGAGGCCGGGGCGGTCCCGTCCGCCGTGGTCACCACCGATCAGATGGCCGTGTATCTTCCCCGCAAACCCGGTGAAGACCCCTTTGACCGGCTGGGCTGCTTGTTTGCCGGGTGTGACATCGTGCTGGTGGAGGGATACGCCGACGGGCCGGGAAAAAACATCGAGGTGTGGCGGGCCGCCAACGGCAAGGACCCGTTGTTTCCGGAAAGAGACGACATTCTGGCCGTGGTCACCGATGATCCCGTTGAAACCGGGCTGCCGGTGTGGCCCAGAAGCAACATGGCCGCCATTGCCGACGCACTGATGGATTTGTAGGATTCCGAAAAATTTAATTTCACCGCAGAGACGCAAAGGGAGCAAAGAAAAATAAGGACGCCGCGCCTGAAGCAAGGACATTCTTTTCGCGAAGCGAAATAAAAAGCTTTGCGTTCTCTGCGCCTTTGCCGTGCAAAATAGCAAACCGCCAACAGCAAAAGCACGTTTTCCGGAACGGAAAGAGGGGGTTGGTTTTTATAGGCGGCCGGAAGCTTTTTGCTTTTCATTCGCGTGGGCAAGGAGATTTGTTGTGTGTAGAAAACGATGCATCGCCGTATGTCTGGTTTTCCTGTTTTTATTAACGCAGATGGCCGGCCGGCCGGTTGCCGAAACCCTTCCTGCTACCGGCCCGGATGATATCCGCATGGCCGTGGAGTTTATGGACCATGCCGCCGCCGCTTTTGTGGCCAGAGACAAAGGGTGGTTTGAGGAGGCCGGTCTCAAGGTGACCGCTTATGAAAGCTACGGTTCGGGCATGGCCCTGGCCGCTGCCCTGGCCAGGGGCGATATTGACGCGGCCTTTATTTGCCTGGTGCCGGCCGTCAACTCCCGGCTCAATGCCGGCGTGCCCGTCAAGATCGTGGCCGGCACTCACAAGCACGGTTACGGGGTGGTGGTCAACAGGGAAAAAGTTAAAACCACCGCCGACCTGGCGCGGCCGGATGTGCGCGTGGGCTGCATTCAGCAGGGCGGCGCCGTGGACGTGATGTTCAATAAAGCCGTGGACTTTTTCCATCTGGACCGGGACGCGGTTTTTCAAAAAGTGCGGCGCATGCCGCCGGAAAAGCAGGTGCTGGCCCTTCAGACCGGCCAGCTGGACACGGTCGTGCTGCCCGAACAATGGGCCACCATGGTCGAGGCCATGGGTTTTGACATGCTTTTCACCAGCCGGGACGTGTGGCCCGACATGCAGGGAAGCGTTCTCGTGGTCAAGGAGGAGCTGGTTGACAAACGGCCCGGCGCGGTAAAAAAGCTGGTCGCGGTGCTGGGCCGGTCCACCGGCTGGATCAACAGTCATCCGATGGAGGCGGCCGAGGCAGTGGCCCGCCAGCTTCAAACCCTCGACGGCGGCACGGCCCTGAATGCCGGGGCCGGACCCGCCATTACGCCCCAGATCATCGCGAGATCCATGGGCCGCATGACATTCACCATCGCCATTGATCCGGCCGAAGTTCAGCGCACCATTGATTATATGGCGCACCTGGGATACCTGAAAAAACCGGTGCCGGCGTCTGAAATCCTGGACCTGCGGTTTCTGGAGGCAGGGGGTGCTCAATAAACTCAAACCCGCCTGGGGCTTTTTGCCGGTGGCCTTTTTTCTGGCCGCCTGGGAGGTTGTGGCCAGAGCCGGCGTGTTGCCGGGCCGGTTTTTCCTTCCCCCGTTTTCCGAGGTCATTGTCGAGTTTTACCGCCTGACCGTTACCGGTGTGCTGGGAAAAAGCTTTGCCGCCAGCCTGGGCCGGGTACTGATCGGGTTTTTCGCCGGGTCGGTGGCCGGCATCGTGGTGGGCACGGCCATGGGGTGGAAAACCCTGATTGACAAAACCCTGTCTCCCCTTGTCAGTCTTTTTTATCCCATTCCGGCCCTGGGCTGGATTCCGCTGCTGATGCTGTGGATCGGCATTAACGAGATGCTCCCCGTCACCCTGATTTTTATCTGTTCGTTTTTCCCCGTTCTGTACAACACCATCACCGGCATCAAGCAGGTGGACCCGGACTACATCCGCGTGGCCCGGACCCTGGGGGCCTCCGAGGGCCGCATTCTGTTTGCCGTGGTGCTGCCCCTGGCCCTGCCCAATATTTTCACCGGCCTGCGCCTGGAAGCGGGCATGGCCTGGCGCACGGTGATCGCCGCCGAAATGGTGGCCATTCCCACGGGCATCGGGGCACTGCTGATGCGGGCCGAAAGCCTGATGCGCATCGACATCATCATCGTGTGTCTTATGGTGCTGGCCGTCATGTGCCTGGTGTTTGAAAATTTTTTCGTCTGGCTGGAGCAAAGGCTCACCGCGGGGTGGAAGTCATGACCGATACCTTTCTCCAGGTCGGCGGGCTCAACCTTGTTCTGGGAAAATTTCACCTGCG
>JBMORB010000287.1:0-2010 GCA_049320925.1 Thermodesulfobacteriota bacterium
GCGCTGTCCGCGGCACGTCAATATCCAGGTTAAGGCTGCTGATTACTTAATATAAAGGATGCCGCATCCACGAGAAACGAAAGCGCAGCCATCATCTCCTCCTGGCTGGGACCGTTGTTCGTGTCCGTGGAGGGTTGTTGAATCCCAGTGATGCTGATGGCTGTGTGAACCTCCGCCTTGATCTCTTCCTGCTCAGCTTTGTTTTTTTTCTTTTTTGTTGAGGCGGCTGTACGGGCTTCCATCTCCACCGCTTTCAGCGCACTCTCCACCTCTTTTATTCTTTCGCTGTCGGAAAGCAAAGCGTCGCTTTTGGCCGGCTTGTCCGCGCAGGCATTTTCAACCGCCGGCACGCAGATACCGGCGGCTCCGGTCATCTCCTGCATCTGGCCGGTTTCCAGAACCGACAAATGGGCCAGCACCGGGCTTGCCAAAATGACGCAACCCAGAAACACGGCACCGGCGGCAAGGTATTTTAACATGACAGAGCCTCTCCCTTGACCTGATTCCTATCACGCGGTAATGGCCATGTCAATATTCATTTCAAGCTGTTACGGTGGGGCCGGCAGTCGGGGCCCGCAACCCGTCTGACAAAAGAAGGGGCGGACCGCCCCTGAGCGTCAGCGGGCTCAGGAAAACCCGGAGCCTGATGGCGCGGCGCAGCCTGATGACGTGGTGCTTCCCCTGCCAACTGCACCGGTGCGGCTGATCAGCTTGTCCACATCGGTTTTTTCGCATCTGGGACAGGCGACCCGCTTTTTCTGTGTGCCCATGACCAGTTCTTCAAACACATGGCCGCAGGCGTTGCATTTGTACTCAAATATCGGCATCAGGACCTCCTGTTTTGTCTATTCCGGCAGCCGGTGGTCCGCCTCTGTTTGAATTATTCTCTTTTCATCGACCGGCCGGTGTAATAGAGTACCAGCTTTGTAATTTCAAGCTTTTTGACCGCCACCTTTGTTAAGGAGTTTGACGCGATTTATGCCCGGTGTCAAGGATCAGATCGAACGGGGATTTGAAAGGCTGGCGCGGACCCTCTACACCCACCGCCTGAAAGTCCTTTTTATTTTCTGCGTGTTGATGGGAACCCTCTTTTTTAAGATTCCCGCCATCACTGTGGACACTTCCGCCGAAGCCCTGCTTCACGAGACAGACCCCAGCCGGGCCGAATATGATCGTTTCCGGGATCAGTTCGGCCAGGACCGGTTTGTGGTGGTGACCATTACTTCCGATCAGGTCTTCACCGAAGCGTTTTTTGAAAAACTGCGGTCCTTTCACCGGGCGCTTGAAGATCAGGTTCCTTATGTAAAAGAGGTGAAAAGCCTGTTAAACGCCCGGGAAACAAGGGGTGAAGGCGACGAACTTGTTGTGGGTGAGCTTCTGGATGGCTGGCCCGAAGAGCGGCAGGTGGATTTTGTGCGGCTGCGGGAACAGGTGATGGATAATCCCGCCTACATGCACCAGTTTATCTCATCGGACGGCCGAACCACCGCCGTGATTATAGAACCGGACGTGTACCACACGGAGCAGGCGGACACTCTGGCGGCCTTTGAAAATTTCGATGAGGAAAGCCCCTCGTCAACGGAAACGCCGGCCGAAACAAAGAGATATCTTTCCGACGCCGAAAATGAGGCGCTGGTCGAGGCGGTCCGGGCCGTGGTCGCGGAACATGAAGGTCCGGGTTTCTCAACGGCCCTGGTGGGCGGGCCGGTTATCCTGGAGGTCTTTAACGACTACACCATGCTGGACCTGAAACGGTGTTTCCTGCTCAGCTTTGTCGTGGTTTTCGTGTTTCTGGCCATTCTTTTCCGCAGGATCTCCGGTGTTGTTCTGCCGTCCATCGTGGTGCACGGCGCCACCTTTTCAACGCTGGGCCTGCTGGGCTGGTTCGGGGTGCCCATCAAGATGACCACCACGGTTCTTCCCGCGTTTCTGCTCTGCGTGGGTGTGGCCGACTCGGTTCATATTCTCTCCCTGTTTTACAAGGAGATGGACAGGGGCGTGAGCAAGCTG
>JBMORB010000288.1:0-2004 GCA_049320925.1 Thermodesulfobacteriota bacterium
CGGATGATATCGCCGGGCTCATACACCAGCAGGCGCATGTTTTCCATCACCCCCTGAAGCCTGCCGATATTTAGCACAAGCGCATCGCCCTTGACCGACACCACATATCCCTCAATGGGGAAATAGTCGATGATGCGGTGGGCCAGCTCCTTGAGGCTGGTTTCAAGCTGCCTGGAATCGCTGAACAGGACTTCCCCGGATTTGGTGGCCGCCTTGATCGAGCCGGTGGCCGTGTCGATCAGGCGACAGTTGACGGTCAGGGTGTCTTTGTCCGGCACAAAGAAAATAGAACCCATTAAAAGGGCCTGGGCGCCGGAAAGTTCCCCGATCTTTTTCGCCTCTTCCGGATTGATGATGCCGGTCTGGTTTAAGGCCAGTTCCTCCAGGACCCTGGCCAGCTTCTGCCGCTCCACCACGTTGAGCCGGAAAGATTGCACAATATAAGTGGTCAGCCATTCGGAAACCATGTTGCTCATGTTCCGGGCGTTGGGATTTTCACCCACTGTCTCAAAGTCGGTGATGCCGATGGTGGGCTTTGTCGAATTCGCGGCAAGGGCCGCGGACGTTCCCAGAAGAAGAACCGCGCAGATAACCGCCAGAAAGCGTTTCATTTCCCCTCTCCCTTCCCTTGTGGGTTGTCATTGAATATGCGTATCCCATGGTTCCGGCAGGGCACGAAAGGGATACGGCAAGACAAGTGGCAGGATTTTACCTCAGGCCGCGGGTGAATGCAACCGCGCCGCCTGTTTTATTGCTTGACTCGGTCAGAAGCGCAACGATATATCTTGATCGCATAGAAAATCCAAAAAGACGGGGGCAAAAACATGAAAGGACGGAGTGTAAAGGCGGTGCCCACATCAGCGGTTCCGGGAATCACCTGGCCGGCGCTCCCGTCCTCCCAGGGCTCGAGCCGGCTGGCCCTCATGTTCCAGATGGAACAGTCCCAGTGGTGGAGCCCTGAAACCCTTCAAAAATGGCAGTTCACCCAGATCCATCAACTGCTGGCCCATGCGTTTGCCACCACGCGGTTTTACCGGGAGCGCCTTCAAAAGGCGGGGTTTTCCCCCGGCACACCGGTCACGCCGGCAGTCTTTACCGCCATCCCCCTGCTTCAGCGGGAGGATATTCAGCTCCATTTGACTGAGATGACCAGCAGTTCGGTTCCCAAAGATCACGGCAGGCTGGGCTACGCCGAGTCTTCCGGCTCCACCGGCAAACCGGTGCGCGTGCATTCCACCAGCCTTTCCCAGTTCTTCTGGCACGGCATGACCCTTCGGGACCACCTGTGGCACGGCCGGGACCTTTTTCAGAAGCACGCGGAAATCCGCGTGGGCGTGGGGTCCCGCACGGGGAAAAACTGGGGCAGCGCGGTCAACGTGGCTTTCGACAGCGGCCCCAGCCTCATGCTGGACATCAAGGAACCCGTGGACAGGCAGGTTCAGTGGATACGGGAACACCGGCCCGCCTACCTGCTGACCTATCCTTCCAACCTGCAGGAAATGGCCGGCCTGTGCCTGGAACGGGGCATCGATTTCCCGGGAATGCTGGAACTGCGAACCTTTGGAGAAACCGTGACCGGCGAACTCCGCGAAATCTGCCGCCAGGCCTGGAATCTTGAAATCAAGGACATGTACAGCGCCATGGAGATCGGCTACCTGGCCCTTCAATGCCCGGACCATGAACATTATCACGTTATGTCCGACGGGGTTTTTTTGGAAGTCCTGGATGACGCCGGCGCCCCCTGCCGGCCCGGACAGATCGGCCGGGTGGTGGTCACCGACCTTCACAATTTTGCCACCCCGCTCATCCGTTACGAAATCCTGGACTATGCCGAGGCGGGCGGGCCGTGCCCCTGCGGCCGGGGGCTGCCGGTGTTAAACCGCGTCATGGGCCGGCAACGCAACATGCTGCGCCTGCCGGACGGCACGCGCCAGTGGCCGTCGTTTTCCCCGAGAAAATGGCCCCATGCCGACCGTATCCGCCAGGTACAGATCGTTCAGAAGG
>JBMORB010000289.1:0-2000 GCA_049320925.1 Thermodesulfobacteriota bacterium
GAAGACATCGACCTTGGCTGGGCGCCCGGGCCCGGCCTGTGGCCGGTCCGAATGGATCCGTCTCAGGTCGATCAGGTGCTGGCCAGCCTGCTGGTCAACGCCCGGGACGCCATTACCGGGCCGGGGAAAGTCGTCATTTCAACGGAAAACGCGAGCCTGGGCAAAGCGGACTGCATCGACCTTCCCGGCATGGTCCCGGGCGAATATGTCCGCCTGTCCGTTTCCGACACCGGCAGGGGCATGGACAGAGAGACCTTGGACAACCTGTTCGAGCCGTTTTTCACCACCAAGGGCGTGGGTGAAGGGGCCGGCCTGGGAATGGCCACGGTGTACGGCATCGTCAAGCAGAACCATGGATTTATCTATGCGGCCAGCCGGCCCGGACAGGGCGCCACTTTTACCATTTATCTTCCCCGGCACACGGGCCGGACAGAACCCGATCGCGCGCCCGAAGCGGCAAAGGCCCGTACCGCGGGCGGCAAAACCGTGCTGGTGGTGGAAGACGAGACGTCCGTGCTCAAGCTTGTTCGAAGAATACTGGAGCGGCTGGGCTATGCCGTGCTGACCGCGACCGGCCCTTCTTCGGCCATCAAGCTGGCGGAAGAACTTGAAGGCCGGATCCACCTGCTGATCACCGACGTGATCATGCCGGAAATGAACGGCCGGGACCTGGCCGGCCGGCTGCAGGACCGCCACCCCGGTCTGGCGGTCCTTTACATGTCCGGCTACACGGCCGATGCCATCGGCCGGCAGGGAGAACTTGAAGCGGACGTGCATTTTATTCAGAAGCCTTTTTCCAGTCAGGCACTGGCGGACAAGGCAAGGGAAGCGCTTTGGGAATGATGAATGATGAAAAAAACAAATGGAAAAATAATGATAAACATACTGGACAGGACCCGGTTGTTTGCGTTGCGGATTATCCGGCCTTACGCATCCCTGCCGCAAAGCACCGAGGCCCAGGTGATGGGCAAACAGGTCCTGCGGTCCGGAACAATGTCCGTGGGCGCGCATTTACGGAAAGGCAAAAGAAGCCGTTCGAGTGCTGAAATGATCCGTAAAACCGAAGGCGCATTGCAGACGTTCATCATTCATCATTCATCACTCATCATTTAAACGCGAAGGAACTGTCATGCGCAAACCATCAGATCCTGCTTTCCGCTGGACAGCGGTGCCGCTGATCGCGGCCCTGCTGGCGATTGTCTTCGGCGGCGCGGTGTTCTACAAGTTTCAGGAAAACCGGCAGCGGAGACAGGTAGAGGCGAGCCTGGCCGCTATTGCCAGGCTCAAGGCGGACCAGATCGCCGCATGGCGGGCCGAGCGGATCGGCGATGCCAGGGTTATCATGGACAGACAGACCCTGATCAACGATATCAATGACTATTTTACAAGACCTGAGGAAGCGGGCGAAAGGGCGATCAAAAGACGTCTTGAGACTCTGAAGACAAGTTACCGGTATGCCAATATCCTGCTGGTCGACCCTGACGGCAGGGTGCGGTTGAGCCTCAACGGCCACGACGTCATCGATCATACCGGATTTACCGATGCGCTCACGGCCTCGTTGCGCGACCACAAGCCGGTGTTCACCGACCTGCACACCGAAAAAAACGATCCGGCGCCTCATATCAGCGTGATTGCCCCGCTCTTTTCCGAAGACGAGCCGCTCCGGCCGGTCGGCGCGGCCGTTCTGATCAGCAACGCCATGGATTTTCTTTTTCCCCTGATCCAGTCCTGGCCCGTGCCCAGCCGGTCATCCGAAACCCTGCTGGTGCGGCGCGACGGGGACCATGTGCTGTTTCTCAATGACCTGCGCCACATGCCCGACACAGCCCTCAGGCTGCGCATCCCGGTCAGCCGGGCGGACCTGCCCGCGGCCATGGCCGTTCTGGGGCGCCAGGGGGTTGTGGCGGGCAAGGACTATCGCGGTGTTGAAGTGCTGTCCGTGGTCCTGCCGGTACCGGATTCACCCTGGTTCATTGTCTCAAAAATCGACGCGGACGAGG
>JBMORB010000290.1:0-14746 GCA_049320925.1 Thermodesulfobacteriota bacterium
TCCGCCGGCCAGCAGCGGGATTTCGTTCTGCCTGCCCAGTTTGACCAGGTTGAGGTAGCAGTCCCGGATGTTGCTGGCGATGGGATGGCCCATGGTGTTCATGGAAACATTGTAGGCCGCGCCGGTCCCGCCGTCCTCGCCGTCGATGGCCAGGCCCGCCGCATAGGGATTCCGGGTCAGGTTATTGAGCACGGCCAGGGCCGTGGAGGTGGCCGATATTTTCGGGTAGACCGGCACACGGAAACCCCAGGCCATGTACATGGACTGAATCATCTTGGCCACGGCCTCTTCAATGGAGTATTTGGTCTGATGGGTGGGCGGGCTGGGCAGGCTGATGCCTTCGGGAACGCCCCGAATGGCGGCAATCAGCTTATTGACCTTGTACCACATCAGCAGGCCGCCATCCCCCGGCTTGGCGCCCTGTCCGTACTTGATCTCGATGGCGCAGGGATCGGCCTTCATTTCCGGAATGGCGTGAAGGATCTCGTCCCATCCGAAGTAGCCGCTGGCGATCTGTAAAATCACGTACTGCAGGAAACGGCTTCGCAAAAGACGGGGCGGGCACCCGCCCTCGCCGGTGCACATGCGCACCGGCATGTTCATTTCCTCGTTGAGGTAGGCCACGCCCATCTGGAGCCCCTCCCACATGTTGGGCGAGAGAGCGCCGAAGGACATGCCGCCGATAATCAGGGGATAAATCTCCCGCACCGGCGGAATCCAGCCGTTTTCCCGCAGGTGGGCAAGGTTTTCTTCAGGCGGCAGCACCCGTCCCAGCAGGGTCCGCAGTTCGAACTCGTGGCGGCCGGCGTCCAGGGCCGGGTCGGTGAGCATGGAGATCCGAATGAACTTGATTCGGTCCAGAATCCCGCCCGGCGCGTTGCGGCGGCCGCCCCGCTGCCGGGGCGTGCCGCCCTGGTTGACATGAAAGACCAGCTTGTCGGCCTCGTCGCTACGCGCCGGGAAAATGGCGTCGTTGGGGCAGACCATGGCGCACATGGCGCACCCCACGCAGGCGTTTGAAGGGGCGGTCTGCTGCCGGATGCCGTAATAGGTCTCAAAGGAACTGGTGGAGGCATGGCTGATATGGATATTGGGTTTGACCACCCGTTTTCTGAAGACCCCCAGCTCAAGGGTTCGCACCGGGCACACCGCCGTGCACCGGCCGCAGAGCGTGCACTTTTCCTTATCCCACAGAATCTGCCAGGGCAGATCCTTGACGCTCAGTGTTGAAGGGCTAATGCTTCCGTTTGCTGACATACGGCAACCTCCCTGCGGTTCGGGCCCACGATGACCGTGTCCATGTACATGGGCTGAAAATCTTTTGATTTATCCCTGTCGGGGATAACGGCGTCCAGGCCGCACAACTCCGACGAAAAGGCATACATGCCGGGCCTTCCACCCACCACGCCGGGCCGCAGCTTTTTCCGGTCCTGCACCATGAAAAGCGAATGGTCGGGCAGACAGCCGATGACGCAGTTGGGCCCGTCGATGATCAGGCGGCGGCAGGTCTGCTTCAGGTGCTTGAGCAGCAGTTGGTTCGGATGCCGGGCCAGCGTGTCGTCCTGAAGCGGGGTGATGATGTGCTTGTAGGCGTCGATCCCCAGTCCCAGGTGCTCAAACATATAGTGGAGGATATAAACAAACACCTGGGAGTCCGACTCGAAGCCGCTGTATCCGGGGACGTTGCGGGACATGAGAAACTCCCGGATCGGGACAAAGGCCGTGTTTTCACCATTGGTCATGGTGGAAAAGCCGCCCAGGAAAAAGGGGTGGCAGGCATACAGGTTGATGGCGTAGTTGGTGTTCTGCCGTCCCTGGGCCATGATTACCCTGGCCTGAAGTTCCTCCCGGTCGAGCTGCAGGTACCGGGCCACCGTCAGCGGGTCGCCGATCTCTTTTAGCATAATCACGTCCGGCCAGAAGGAAAAGACGATCATGTCCTCCTGTTCGGCGCCCATGGCCACCAGCTCAAGGCGTATGCGGGTCAACTCGGAATGAATCTTTTCCTGGCTCCACTTCTCCCACCCGTCCGGATATTCATAGGCCCGGATCAGGTAGATATCGCGTTTGGGTACCCCCGGCGGCTGTTCCTTGGGCACCTTGATGGTAACTTTATGCTTGGTGAGAAAACCCAGATCCATCATATAATGGTCCAGACGCCGGATCCCCTGTTCCGTGAAAATGCCCGACAGAATCGGGGAATCCTTGATCTTCTCGAAAGGTCCACCCAGGTCCCGCAGAAAAATACCCACCCCGGAACCATCGTGGCCTTCGCGCATCACATCCAGGGCCTCCAGGGCCACCATGGGGGTCAGCGGTGTTTCACTGGTGATCGCAAACAATCGGCACATAACCGGCCTCCCTGACTCAAATGCCTGACGCCTTCCCGGCGTTTTTTAATAATGACTGAAAAACGTTAATTTGCAGCGTGGCATTATAACGATTTTGAAACTCCATACAAGATATTAATTTCCCTGACACGCGGGGCTCCGCAAAAAGGATAATACGTTTAAGTAATTAATTCTATTATGCATGTTCTGTTTTGAGTGCCAGGCGCTGGAGCGCGAAGCGCAAAGCGCCCCGTGAGAAAGCGTACTTTGTCTTTCCTTAATTGTTAGTTACGCTAAATATTGCATAAAAAACTTCGACCATAATTAAACTTCAAGCATGCCATGCAAGTGCTTCAGGCAAAATAAAGCTTCGCCGTCAAACGTAAGCAACCATAAAAGGCCCGAAAAAGTTTATGCGATTTTCATGCCAACCCTTCGGCCCTTTGGCGCTCCGGCGACGTAGTCCGGGCACCGCCGCTGGCGGGGCTTTGCCCGGATCGGTTTCGACCCGTCATTGTGCGGCTGTTAATCGAAGAAGAAAAACCGGCACCTCCGCCTTCACGACCTTATGGGAGACGCTGTGCCCGGGCGCAATCGACTGGAGAGAAACATGCAGGATGACTGCCGGTTGTTGACCGGTTCCCTGTCAGAGTTTGGGCAGATAGTTATCCAGCTCGAACTGGCTTACATGAATCCGGTACCTGTCCCACTCCACCTTTTTATTCTCAATAAACTTGCTGAAGATGTGCTCGCCCAGTACCTTTTTGACCAGGGGACTTTTTTCGGCTTCCAGGATGGCCGCGTAAAGGTTGCCCGGCAGCTCGGTGATGCCCTTTTCATGCCGCTCTTCCGGCGTCATCTCAAAAATGTCCTCCTCGATGGGGGCGGGCAGGGGATATCGTTTCTCAATGCCTTCCATTCCGGCACCCAGCATGACGGCAAATGCCAGATAAGGATTGCATGACGGATCCGGGGCACGGAACTCCATGCGGGTGGCCGCCTCCTTGCCAGGCTTGTACATGGGCACACGGACCATGGCCGACCGGTTCCGGTTGGCCCAGGAGACGTAAACCGGGGCTTCGTAACCGGGGACCAGCCGTTTGTAGGAGTTGACCCACTGGTTGGTCACGGCAATGATTTCCGGTGCGTGCTTCAAAATACCCGCGATGTAGTGTCTGGCCGTTTCGGAGAGGTTGAATTTCGCGTCCTTGCTGTAAAAGGCGTTTTTCCCGTCCTTGAACAGGGACTGGTGCACATGCATGCCGCTGCCGTTTTCACCGAAGATGGGCTTGGGCATGAAGGTGGCGTAGACCCCGTTTTTATGAGCGATTTCCTTGACCGTCATGCGGTAGGTCATGGTGATGTCTGCCATTTTCAGGGCCTCGGCATAGCGCAGGTCGATTTCGTGCTGGCTGGGTGCCACTTCATGATGGCTGTACTCCACCTGGATGCCCATGGCCTGAAGGGCAAAGATGGTCTGCCGCCTCAGGTCTCCACCCATGTCCATGGGCCGGGCGTCAAAGTAACCGGCCCTGTCAAGGATTTCGGTCCCCTGGTCGTTTCTGAAATAGAAGTATTCCAGTTCCGGGCCCACATAGAATGAATATCCCTTGTCAGCCACTTTTTTGAGCAGGCGCTTCAGCACATAACGGGGATCTCCCTCGTAGGGGGTGCCGTCGGGCTGAAGAATGTCGCAGAACATGCGGGCCACTGGCCGGTCTCCTTCGCCCCGCCAGGGCACAAACTGGAAGGTGGTGGGGTCGGGTCTGGCGATCATGTCGCTCTCATGGATACGGCAGAACCCCTGAATGGACGAACCGTCAAACCCCATGCCCTCCTCGATACCTTCTTCCAGTTCGCTGGGCGTGATGGCAAAGCTCTTCAGCGCGCCCAGCACATCGGTGAACCAGAACTGAATAAAGCTGACATTTTTTTCCTTGACGATTTTTCTCACGTCGTCCGCGGTCTGACAGATCATGATGGGTTCCTCCTTAAATGGGTGAGACTGGATTCTTCCGGACCCCGTCGGGGCCGGCATATCCCATGGATTCGATTGTAGATGAAGGCACGGTACCTAAATCAGGGCCGTATGTGAATATCTACCAATTCTCAGACTGAAAACGCAACCTCTATTTTTATGCGCGAGCATTATGGCTTGTCGCCCGGAAGTGGTTTTGGACGGGCAGCCATGAATTTACATTTTTGTACTTTTAAGGTTAATATAATATCAAATTTGTAAGTACCTTCTTTAACGTTCTCTTCATGAATTCAAAAAAAACTTCTCTGTTTCAGGCAGATAACCATTACCCGCCAATTGGCATGGGAGTTGCTGATATACCGGTAAAAGGTTTATGGGCTGTAAACAACCACCTTTAACGAGGAATCAAAACTTTCAGGAGAAAGCAATGAGCGGACGAGCAAAGCTGTTAGCGGCAATTAACGGAAACGGCGCCCCCAAGGCGACAATGGATTATAAGGAAAAAAACTCCATTGATCTGTTTGGTGAAAATGTTTTCAGCATGGCTGTCATGAAAAAAAGGCTGCCCAAGGATATATATAAATCATTGGCCAGAACCGTTGAAAACTTCTGCGGCCTGGACGCCTCTATAGCGGATGTGGTGGCGAACGCCATGAAAGACTGGGCTATTCAGAAAGGGGCCAGTCACTACGCTCACGTGTTCTTCCCTCTGACGGGGGCGACGGCGGAAAAGCACGACAGCTTTCTGGCGCCGGACCTGTCGGGTAACGCGATCGCCGAATTTTCCGGGAAAACACTTATTCAGGGCGAACCGGACGCCTCCAGCTTTCCCAGCGGCGGCCTTCGCCAGACCTTTGAGGCAAGGGGATACACCGCCTGGGATGTGACAAGCCCGGCTTATATAATGGAAAGCCCCAACGGCGCGACGTTATGCATTCCAACGGCATTTGTGTCGTGGACCGGCGAGGCACTGGACAAAAAGACACCGATCCTGCGTTCCATGCAGGCCCTGAATCACCAGGCTCAGCGGATTTTAAGACTGTTCGGAGATCACTCGGAGAAGATTGTCTCGGCCACATGCGGGCCTGAACAGGAGTACTTTTTAATTGACAAAAATTTTTATTCAGCGCGGCCGGATCTCCAGTCAACAGGCAGGACACTTTTCGGCGCGCCTTCCCCCAAGGGGCAGCAGTTTGAGGACCATTATTTCGGGGCGATTCAGGATCGCGTGCTGGCCTTCATGTTCGAGGTGGAACGCGAACTTTACAAGCTGGGAATCCCCGTCAAGACAAGACACAACGAAGTCGCTCCCGGGCAGTTCGAAGTGGCCCCGGTTTTTGAAACCGCGAACCTGGCGACGGATCATCAGCAGCTCATTATGGTCATGCTCAAGAAGATCGCCAAAAAACACGGCATGGAGTGTCTGCTTCACGAAAAGCCCTTTGCAGGGGTCAACGGTTCGGGAAAGCACTGCAACTATTCGTTCGGGAACGCGAGCCAGGGCAACCTTCTGGACCCCGGCAAGACCCCCCATGAAAACGCCCAGTTCCTTGTTTTCTGCGCCGCGATCATTCGTGGTGTGCACAAATACGCCAAAGTGTTGAGGGCGGTAGTTGCATCGGCCGCCAATGATCATCGTCTGGGTGCCAATGAAGCGCCGCCGGCCATCATTTCGGTCTTTCTGGGCGACCAACTGACCGATGTCTTCGAGCAGATCAAAAAGGGCGGTGCCGTTTCCTCAAAAGCGCCAGGCACAATGAAAATCGGGGTAGACGCGCTGCCGGAGCTCCCCAAGGACGCCGGTGACCGCAACAGGACCAGCCCGTTCGCGTTCACGGGCAACCGTTTCGAGTTCCGGGCCGTGGGATCGGACCAGTCCATTTCCGGGCCGATAGTCGCCATGAACACCATCTTCGCGGAGTCCATCGACTATATTGCGACCGAACTCGAAAAGGAAACCGCTGGCGACCCATCCAAGCTGAACGCCGCGGTTCAGAAAGTCCTTAAGAAAATCATCGACAAGCACGGAGCGATCATTTTTAACGGCGACAATTACACGGAGGCCTGGCAGAAAGAGGCGGCCAGGCGGGGACTCCCCAACATGAAGACCACACCGGAGGCTCTGCCCGTACTCGTTGAAGACGATGTGATCGCGCTTTTCAGCAGGTACGGCGTCCTTTCGGAAAAGGAAATGAGAAGTCGCTATGAGACTTATCTGGAACAGTACAACCTCAAAATAGAGGTCGAAGCGAAAACCGTCATCGAGATAGCCCGCACGATTGTTTACCCTGCCGCGGTCCGTTATCAGACGGAACTTGCTGAAAGCTGCCTGAAGATGAAAGGGCTCGGTCTGACGGGCGAGACGTCGGCGCTCAAAGAGGTCTCGGGTCTCATAAAGAAATTGACGGCCGGCGTTGAATCTCTTGAATCACTGATCGAGCACAAAAAAGGTGACAAGCTGGCGGAGGCAAAGGCTTACTGCAAGAAAGTGGTCCCGGCCATGGCCGCTGTCCGCCAGGTGGTGGATCAACTCGAAGGTGTGGTTGCGGATGATCTCTGGCCCCTCCCCACTTACCAGGAGATGCTGTTTGTCCGGTAATCGGAAAGAATTTTTCCTATAACATTCGAAAACGCAAAAAGGCCTTCCCTGTCCGGGAAGGCCTTTTTGTCCGGGTTGGCGGGCGAATGTCACATCAACATGTGTTATGAGTTGATGATCTTTCTCGCAAACTCATCATTGTAGTCAGAGACGTGGGGAATACCGGTTTCCCTGGCGGTTTCCCGGTTGCCGGAGAAAAGGTCATCCCGGGCAATCTGGGGAAGCGAGAACTTCCGCGCCCCGGCCATCAGTTGTTGCAGGCCGCAGGAGAGTTTGTCGGCCAGGGTGCAGAAGGCGATGGCGCCATAGGGGATGTTTTTCATCTCTTTTTTACCTATCCGTTTTTCCACGTCAAAGTAAGAGGCAAAAATTTCTTCGGGCTTGTCGCCGAAACAAGATACGGTCTTGGGAAGCTGGTCCCAGTTCCCCCATACCGCCTCCCGTCTTTCGGGATGGATCGCGCCTTCGATGTTGGATCCCAGGAAGCCGGGGATCATGATGGCCCGGCCCATGCACACCAGCTTGGTGTAGGGCGCGCCCAGGGCCAGCGCCTTGAAGATATGGTCCTCCAGCGCGAATCCGCCGGCAAAGGAAAGGTCCACCACATCGGCACCCCTGGCGGCCAGCATGGCGGCGTATTCGTAAGCCTTGGCGTGCAGATTGATGGAGGGAACGCCCCAGCTCTGCATCATGTTCCAGGGGCTCATGCCGGTGCCGCCGCCGGAACCGTCGATGGTCAGCAGGTCCATTTTGGCGTCGGTGGCGAACTTGATGGCCATGGCCAGTTCCTGCATGCCGTAGGAACCGGTTTTCAGGGTGATCCGCTTGAATCCGATGGAACGCAGGTATTCCACGCTGCTCATAAAATCTTCGCGTACCTGGTCCACGGTGCTCATGTTGGTCCCGCCCAGGCGGCTGTGCCGGGCGAAGGAGCGGATGGCGCCGTTTTTGAAAGCCTTCTGGACTTCCGGCTGGGTAGGGTCGGGATCGACCACGTAGCCGCGGTCCTTGAGGAAAAGGGCGTACTCCAGGCTGGTCACCTGAATTTCGCCGCCGATGTCCTTGGCGCCCTGGCCCCACTTGAGTTCGATGATGCACTGGTTGCCGTATTTGTCGGCCACGAATTCGGCCACGCCGTTACGGGTGTCTTCCACGTTGAGCTGGACGATAATGGCGCCGTATTCCTTGTCTTTATAACGCAGGTAACCGTCGATGCGGCGTTCCAGCTCAGGCGCCTTTTTGATTTTACCCTTGCGGACCTTGCTCTTGTTGATCTCCGATTTCAGATCCACGCCCACCACGTTCTCGCCGATGACCACGGGAATGCCGCACAGGGCGCCGCCGATGGCAAAGGAGTCCCAGTAACGGGCCGCCACAAAGGTGGAGCCCAGGGCGCCGGTCATCAGGGGAATACGGACCTTGGTCTTGACCGCCTTGCCAAAAGAGGATTCCAGGTTCACGTTGGGAAAGATGCAGTCATCCGGATCATTGGTCATCCCTTTGGAAAGGCCGTGGGCGCCGTAGGCGTATCCCTGGATTCTCAGTGAGTTATAGGAAACCCCCACATGGGTGGTGTTGTTTCCGCCGGCGGTGACAAAACCAAAATCCCTGGGATAGAGGAGTTTGCGGCCCACAAGGCTCGACAGCCATGTTTCGCACTTGCCCTGACAATCGGCCCGGCACAGCGTACAAAGGCCGGATTCGGCGGGGTTGCCGCGGTTGGCGGTTCCAAGAACGTCGTTGCTTTTCTGAAATCTCATGTGCGCCTCCAAAGGTATAGAGTTGTTGCCAAAAAAAAAGACGCCTCCTCCGAATATCGGAAGAAAGACGTCTTTGTCATTCTGCTAAACCATGCGGCACGCCATTGTGCCGTGTCTGTTAAGCGAGGCTTAACAAAACGGGATATACATTAAGATCAACTTACGCACTTTGTCAAGAAAAATTTCCGGTTTTTCTTTCCATAGTCTTGGGAGAGCCGCACGTCAGACTAACCGGAATATCGGATGGGTTGTTTCAGCCGGGTTGGGTATGAAGGCCCGATTCTGCGTCAGCCCATGCCGGGACTCGTATCTGCCGACTGAATACCAGCTATGAGATAATCGGGATTAGCAAGAGTCCTCGCTTGCATTTTGTTGAGGAACAGTGTTAATAAAATAAGATTTTCTTTAACGGAAAAATAAGAAGGCGGAGATACATGAGGCTTGGTACGGTTTGTAACCTTCGTGAAGCGTCACGTGTAACGTTGGTTTTTTTAGTGGCAACCGTCGGTTTAGTCTCTTCCGCGTCCGGGGATGTTTCCGTCGGTGAGGTAGACTTAGGTTCTCCATCCTTTTACCTTGAAAGCCCGAATGCGCCGGCCCATGAGATTGAACCCCAGCCCGATCAGGCGGCCGAACCCGCGCCGGGGACCGATCAGACCGTGACGCCTTCGGGCAGCACGGCGGACGAGACGGAAAAGGAGACACCGGCTGCAGGGGAAGACACCGGCGAACCCGGAGCAACGGCTGTGCCGGCAGAGGTTGACCCTTTCGGCGAATTTGACGAGTTTGATACACCGGAACAGCCGGAGGTCTTTGATCCGCTGTCCGGTTACAACCGGGTGATGACCCGGATCAATGACAAGCTTTACTATTGGGTGCTCAAGCCGGTGGCCAAAGGATACGGAATAGTGGTGCCGCGGTTTGTGCGCAGGGGTATTGATAATTTTTTTGAAAACCTGGGGTTCCCGGTTCGGTTTGTCAACAATGTCTTGCAGTTGAAGGTCCATGGGGCCGGCGTGGAGACGGCACGGTTTCTGGCCAATTCAACCATCGGCATCGCCGGGCTGTGGGACCCGGCCATGCAGTTGATGGAGATCCCCCCCCGGGACGAGGATTTCGGCCAGACTCTGGGCCGTTACGGCATCGGGGGCGGGTTCCATATCGTGCTGCCCGTTTTCGGCCCCTCCAATGTGCGCGACACGGTGGGACGGGTGGCCGACGGCTTTTTAAACCCTGCGGCCTATCTGCAGGATTCGGACGCGGCCCTGGCGGTTTCCGCGGGGCGGACCGTCAATGCGACCTCCCTGCGTATCGGTGAGTACGAGGCGCTGACCGCGGACGCCATTGACCTGTATGTGCTGCTGCGGGATGGATATGAACAGTATCGTAACAGAAAAATAAAGGAATAAAGGAATAGACCATGCCCCGTTTCCTGATAGGCATTCTGATGATGCTGATGGCAACAGCGGTTGTCTTCGGACCGGCCTGGTGTGCGGATAACGTGGACAGGACCCGCGAGGTCGAGGTGCTCCTGAAGGCGAAAATCGACGCCGTGCTGGCTATTCTGGGGGATGGCGCCCTGTCCCAGCCACAGAAGCAGGACCGGATCATGAAGACCATTGAGCCGGTCATGGATTTTCCGCTCATGGCCAAACTGACCCTGGGCCGGCAACACTGGGGAAAACTTTCTCCAGCCCAGCAGACCGAATTTGTCGATCTTTTCGTCAAGCGCCTCAAACAGTCCTATCTTGACAAGACCGCCCTTTATTCGGACCAGAAAGTGGTTTACGAAAAGGCGGCACAGGAAGGCAGCAAGGTCTCCGCCTCCATGAATATCATAGCGCAGGACAAGACGGTTGTGGTGCTCTACAAGTTCTACCTGGCGGGGGCCGCCTGGAAGATTTACGATGTGGAGGTGGAAGGGGTCAGCTTTGTCAAAAGCTACATGGCCCAGTTTGACGCCATCTTGAAAAACGGCACGGTGGACAATCTGTTTGCCGAGCTGAGAAAGCCTGTTGCGGAACAAAAATGACTGTGCCCGTCTCACCCGTCGAGCGATTTTATGCGTTTCTGCTGCGCCATCCCTGGAAGGTGCTGGTCTGCTTTTTCCTGTGCATTGCGATGCTGGCCGTTTTTTCAAGAAATTTTCAGATCGACGCGTCCGCCGATACACTGGTCAACGAGCATGACGAGGACATTCAATACGCCCGTGAAATTGTGAACCGCTACAGTGTGGGCGACTTTCTGATCATCGCTTACACGCCCAGGGCCGACCTTCTTTCCCCTGAGGCGCTGGCCGATATCGCCTCCTTACGGGACCAGTTAAAGGCCCTGGAACCGGTTGAGTCGGTGATCACCCTGCTGGATGTGCCGCTGCTGGAAAGCCCGGTTATCCCTCTCAAGGAGCTGGCCGGCGATCTTCCCACCCTCTCTTCGCCCGGTGTGGATATGGCCCTGGCCCGGAAGGAACTGGCCACGAGTCCGATTTATCAGCGCATGCTGGTGAGCCCGGATCTGAAGACAACGGGTATTCAGATCAACCTGAAGGTCGATCAGACCTATATCGACCGGGTCATGGAACGGGACCGCCTGGGCAATAAGAGGGCGGCAGAAGGGCTGACGCCCGACGAGACTGAGGCATACCATCGGCTGGAGAAAGAAGTGCTGGAAGCCCGAAAGGTCTACACCCGGGACAATGAAGCGCTGATTGCCCGCATTCGGGCCATCATGGCGGCCCATGAAGGCGATGCCGACCTTTTTCTGGGCGGCGTGAGCATGATTGCCAATGATTTGATCCGCTTCATCAAGAATGACCTAAAGATTTTCGGCGTGGGGGTTTTCTGTCTGCTGGTGGGGCAGCTGGGATTGATTTTCCGCCGCCTCCGCTGGGTGATGTTGCCCATGCTGTGCTGCGTGTTCGCCGTGGTTGCCATGATGGGGCTGCTGGGTCTTTTCAACTGGAAGGTCACGGTCATCTCCTCCAATTTTATCTCCCTTCAGCTGATCATCACCATGGCCATGGCCATTCACCTGATTGTCAAGTACCGCGAACTGGAGAGCGAACTGCCCGGCGCCGATCAGCCCCGGCTGGTGGCGGAGACGGTCCGTTCCAAGCTTGTACCCTGCGTTTACACCACGCTGACCACCATTGCCGGGTTTGCCTCTCTGGTGATGTGCGACATCAAGCCGGTGATCACCTTTGGATGGATGATGGTCGGCGGGCTGACCGTATCACTGCTGATCACGTTTATATTTTTTCCCGTGGCCCTGGTGCTGATGCGCAAAACACCGCCGCCGCCGGTGTCCGGGGGCGGCGATTTTCTCACAAGAATGACGGCCCGCTTTACCCGGTATCACGGTTCCATGATATTGATCATCAGCCTGGCGGCTCTGGCGCTCAGTGTAGTGGGCATCTCCCGCCTGACCGTGGAGAACGCGTTTATCAACTATTTCAAGTCCTCCACCGAGATATATCAGGGGATGAAGGTAATTGACCGCCAGCTGGGCGGAACCACGCCCCTGGACGTGATCATCGACTTCCCCGCGGACAGCGAACCGGCCACCGGCGCCCAGGCCCGGTCAGGGGAGGGGGGCGACGAGTTCGACATGTTCGACGAGTTTGAGAGCGGGGCAACGGAAGAACAATACTGGTTTACCCCCTACCGCATGCAGCGGATCATGGATGTGCATGACTATCTGGACAGCCTGCCGGTCACCGGCAAGGTGCTTTCCCTGGGCACCATGCTCAAAGTGGCCCAGCGGCTCAACAACGGCAATCCCCTGGACAGTTTTGAGCTGCCGCTGGTTTACAACGAGTTTCCCGAACAGTACCGCCGGCAGCTGATCGACCCCTTTGTGTCGGTGGAAAACAACCAGGCCCGGCTCATGGTGCGTATCGTGGACACCGCCGAATCCCTGCGCCGGGACCAGCTGCTTCGGACGATTTATCACGACCTGACCACCAGGCTGGGCTTTTCCCCTGACCAGGTCCACCTGACCGGCATGCTGGTGCTTTACAACAACATGCTTCAGAGCCTTTTTGATTCCCAGATTCTGACACTGGGGCTGGTGCTCATCGCGCTGATGGTGATGTTTCTGGTGCTCTTCCGGTCGCTGCGCATCTCCATTATCGCTATTTTCCCCAACCTGCTTTCCATCGCCGTGGTGCTGGGCGTGATGGGGTGGCTCAACCTTCCTCTGGACATGATGACCATTACCATCGCCTCCATCAGCGTGGGCATCGCCGTGGATGACACCATTCACTATATTCACCGGTTCCGCGAGGAGTTCGCCGTAGACGGCAGCTACCAGGACGCCATGGACCGCTGCCATGGCACCATCGGCTACGCCATGTACTACACATCCATCACGATCATCATCGGATTCTCCATCCTGGCCCTTTCCAATTTCATCCCCACGATTCTTTTCGGCCTGCTGACGGGGCTCGCCATGGTCATCGCCCTGGCCGCGGCCCTGACGCTGCTGCCGACACTGATTGTCCGGATCAAACCCTTTGGGCCGGAAAAGGCCTGAACCGGTCACGACAAGTCATGAAAACAAAAAAGGCTTCTGCCCGACGGGCCGAAGCCATTCTATTTATACAGCGCGCAGACGTCAGTTTTCGGTCTTGCGTTCGCGTTCCGATTCCACGTGGGCTTCTTCATCCATTCGGGAGAGACCTTCCATCAGCAGCCACATGAACTGGCCGATTTCGCTTCGCGACTCTTCTTCCGGAGGAATGCCGGGGGTAAACTTGAACCGTCCGGTCTTTTCCTTGAGTACGGCCCAGAAAGCCTCTTTGTTGTTCAGGTCGCCGAAGCGGGCCCGCACCGGCTCTCCATTCTTAAAGGTGATGGTGGCCGAGTCGTGGGGGAATTTGAGGGTCAGGACCCCGGTTTTCTGGTTCATGTTGAAGGTCTGAAGCAGTTCGGCAACAGGCATTTCCGAGAGGTTACCCGACATGCCCGACTCCAGGTCCGCGGACCGGGCCACGTTGGTCTTGGCCAGCCGGCGGGAGAGCAGGCCGGCAAAATACATCTGCAGGGCCGGGAACCGGCGCAGCAGCTTTCGGAAGTTTCTGCTGTTTAGAAAGATCACCTTGGTGGGTTCCACGGCCCGGATGCTGGCCCCGGCGGCCTCGCCGCTGATCAGGCTCATCTCGCCGAGAATTTCTTCCTTGCCCAGAAAGGCGATGTTCACGTCGTTTTCCCCCACCACCTCCACCGAGCCGGACAAAATCACAAAAAGATTTTTTCCCGGGTCCCCTTTTTTGATGATGGTGTCCCCTTTTTGAAACTGTTTGTGCCGGATAAAGGGAACGAAGTGCTTGACCTCGTGCATTTTAAGGGTTTTGAAAAAAGAGAAGTTTTTCAACAGCCGGGCGATGTTGTCCTTGGTGTTCTCGTGGGGGTCCTCGATCTCAAACACATACTCGGTGATTTTCTCGTATTCCAGCATGATAGTGCCGGAGCAGCCGGTGCATTTGAAAGCGTTGGGGGAACGCTGCAGGGCAACGTCGTCCTGATCGGCATTGAGGACTCGTTTGATGTCGTCGGCCAGAATGGTGCAGGTGGGCTTGCCTTCCGGCATGTGAAGCGCATTGGCGGCAAACCGGAACCGGTCGTCCTTTTCGTAAAACGGGCAGTTGTTGTTCTCGGTTACCGTGAAAAAGGCTTCAAGCAGTGTCATCGGTTTCCTCGTCTGTGCCTGCTCCGGATCAATCCGGCATCTGCCGCGATCCGGTCGCGGCTGTCACGGTTGTCGTGATGCCTCCCCTGGCGGTAAACTCGCCGGTGACTTCCATCCACGCGGGGGCCACGGCGCCGGCCAGGTCGTTTAGAATCCGGTTGACCACGTGTTCGTAAAATATGCCCACGTTGCGGTACTGCAACAGATAATACTTCAATGACTTGAGTTCCACAATATGCCGATGGGGCCGGTAGCGGATGGTGACGCAGCCGTAATCGGGCAGGCCCGTCATCGGGCACAGGGATGTAAATTCCGGCTGCCGGATCACCACGTCGATGGGCCGGGTGGACTGATAGGCATAGTCCAGAACCGTCAGCATTCCCGTGCCCAC
>JBMORB010000291.1:0-14722 GCA_049320925.1 Thermodesulfobacteriota bacterium
TCTCGTCACCCGTTACCCTGAAACCCTTGGAGTCTTTGCGTTATGTGGTTCCGGAAAGGGATACCAGCGGCGGATCGGGCGCGAATTTCATCGTTGAATGGAAAGCAGACAAACCGGTCAATCCTCCCATTGTAGAAAGCATCATGATTGGAACACAGGTGCAGCAGGGCATTTCCTTTACCTCCCGCGGGCAGGTCCTTCTTCCTTCCGGAGAATAATGCGGCCATCCGCCGTCCATACGGGGAAGCACACCATTATCATAACGGCAGAAACGTTGTATGCGCCTGGTTTCTTTTGATACGCTTCAGACTCTGGCTATTCCGGGGGTTCGGACCCTAAAGCCGGAACACTGGTTCCGTGAAAAAGAGGCCGTGAAAGCGGCGGACTGGGTTCTTTATCCGGAATACTGGCAGGTCAACCCGCTGTATTACGGCCTTAAAAAGCGAATTTTTCCCAGTGTCAGCACCTATCACATCGGCCATGACAAAATAGAAATGATCCGGGCTTTTGAGGCGGTCTGCCCGGAACACACCCCCCCCACCCGGATTCTGGCTCGCACCGACCATGCCGTGGAGCAGGTTCTTGATGAGTTTGAGTTTCCCTTTGTGGCAAAAGAGGCGCGAAGCTCCATGGGGGAGGGCGTGTTTCTGATCACAAACAAAAAAGAGTTTCACGCCTACACGGCCCGAAACGACATCCTGTTTGTTCAGGAATATCTTCCCATCTGCCGGGATCTGCGGGTGGTGCTGGTTGGCAAAACCGTGGTTACCGCCTACTGGCGCCAGGCGCCGGACGGCGGGTTCTGTAACAACGTGTCCAGGGGCGGGGTGGTCAGTTTTGAAGACATTCCTGAAGGCGCCTTTGCCCTGGTGGAAAAGGTGGCAGCCGACCTGGATATCAACCATGCCGGGTTTGACGTGGCCGTGGTGGATGGCCACTGTTTTCTGCTGGAGTTTAACCCGCGGTTCGGTACCCAGGGCCTGATTGCCAGAGGGATCCGGCTGGGAACAGTAGTGATGGACTACCTGATCGAGATGAGCCGGCCGCCGGTGGTGCCAGGACACCCGCAGCTGCCCAGGGCCGGGTGAACCCTGGCGGGCAACCGGATGTGTTAACGGGCCTGGGCCGCTGCAAAAGCCATGTCTGTTTGTTTTCTGGCAGGACTAGGGGTTCAGGGCGTCGTAGGTGTCGGGCGTGACGCCTTCTTTTTCAAGGATCCGCTTGATGATGCGGTGGGTGTTGGTTTTGGGAAATTCTTTCACAAACCGGATGTAACGGGGCACCGCGTACTTGGCCAGATGCTCGACAAGAAAGGCCCGCAGGTCGGCGGGCGCCACCGGCTGCCCTTCCACCAGCTTGACCGCGGCCATGATTTCGTCTTCGGCCATCTCCGACGGCACCGCGTACACGGCCACGTCTTCCACGGCCGGATGCTTCATGATCACGTGCTCCACCTCGTAGGCGGACACGTTTTCCCCGCCTTTGCGCATGGACTCGGTGTTGCGGCCCACAAAATAAAAATAGCCGTTTTTGTCTTTTCGCAGAATGTCGCCGGTGTAGAGCCAGCCGTTTTTCACCTTTTTTTCCGCCGCCGCTTCATTCTTATAGTATTCCACACGGCTTTTTCCGCCCCCCACCTTGAACAGCAGCTCCCCGGCCGCACCCGCGGATACGTCATTGCCGTTTTCATCCACCAGCCTGACCTTGCCCGAGGCCAGGGGTTTTCCCAGGGACCCCCTGGGCGCGGTGCCGAAGTTCATGATGCCCTTGCCGCCGCCGTCGATGGCGCCGTATCCCTCGTAAAGCGTGACGCCGAACCGCCTTTCAAACGGCTCCCACATGTCCGCCGGGCAGGCCGCGGAAAAGACCACCCGCACGTTGTTCTGGCTGTCGGTGGGCTTTGCCGGCTGTTTCATCAGGATGGGAACAATGGAGCCGATGGTATTGAATACGGTCGCGTTATGACGCCGCACGTCATCCCAGAAGCGGCTGGCGGAAAACTTGCGGGCCAGGGCCATGCCGGCCCTGGCCGCCATGGTGGCAGTGGTGGAGATAAACAGGGCATTGCCGTGGCAAAGGGATAAATAGGTATAATAAATATCCTCTTTTTTCAAAAACAGGTGGCCTACCAGGCGCAGACGGTTAACGCCGGTGGTTTTGTAGCGGTACACCACCCCCTTGGGCGGACCGGTGGTGCCGGAGGTATAAATAATAAGGCACAGATCGTTAAGGTTGTATCGAATATCCGGTCGGCCGGCGGGCATCTGATAGGCCCGGCTTAACCGCCCCATGGTATCTGGGACCTCAATTCCCCGGGCTTCTTCTTCGATATCGTTGATAAACAAGGCAGACGGCTTTACCCGCTCCAGCGAACCCATAACCGGGGTCAGGGTGTCGAGCAGTTCGGCGTCGGTAACCAGAAACCCAATGTCGCTGTGATTGATCACATAGACAAGACCGTCCCCTTTCAGTTCCGGGTTGATCATCACCGAGTACATGCCCGCCTTCTGGGAGCCGAAAAAAACATCCAGCACGCGGGGGGAGTTTCGCATCAGGATGCCCACGCCGCTGCCCCTGCCCCCGCCGGCGGCCAGAAGAAAGTTGGCCATCCGGTTGGCGTTGGCGTTCATCTGCCGGTAGGTAAAGGTTTCGTCTTTGTAGTGCAGAAAGGCCTTATCCGGGACATCCGCGTCGCAGTCCTCCAGAAGGTCGGACCATGCGATGTCCCAGGGTTTCTCTGACAGCAAGGAAGACAGGGTTTTGCCCAGCCGGCCGTGTCGGGCCTCCAGTGAAACAAAGGAGGAAATGCCCAGGAGGGCGTCTTTTGCCAGCCGAAGTTTCTGAATGGTATAAGCCATGGTGTTTTTTCGCCGGTTGTGAGCAGGGCGTGTGCCGCGGGTGGGAGGTCCGGGGGCCTCAGCTCTTTGCCGGCGCCTCCAGAATGTGAATGCACATGGCCGCCTCTTCCGTGCCCAGTGCGCCGCCGCCGTTTTCCGCCATGCCCAGCCGGGCCCCTTCCACCTGCCGCTTGCCGGCCGCGCCCCGGAGCTGGGTCACCAGCTCGTGAAGCTGGGCAAGGCCAGATGCTCCGATGGGATGTCCCCTGGAAACCAGGCCCCCGCTGGTGTTGATGGGAATTTTTCCACCCAGCCGGGTTTCCCCTTTTTCCGCCAACACGCCGCCCTCGCCCTTTGGGCAGAAGCCCAGGTTCTCGGCCTGCACCATTTCTCCGTAGGCGGTGGCGTCATGTACTTCGGCAAGGCTTATGTCGTCGGGCCCCAGGCCGGACACCGCGTAGGCTTTTTGAGCCAGCCGTTCGCCGATTTCCGGCTCTTCCGGGGTCCTGGCCCGGCCCGATCCCAGAATCGAAGCCCGTACCCGTATCGCCTGGCGCATCAGTCCCAGCTGGCGGGCCTTTTCCCCGGAGCACAGGATCGCGGAGGCGGCCCCGTCGCCGATGGGCGCGCACATGGCCCGGGTCACGGGAAAGCTCACGATCCGGTCTGCCAGCACCTTTTCCACCGGCACCTCGAAACGGTACTGGGCGTTGGGGTTTAAGGTGCTGTTAAAATGGCTTTTGGACGCGATGATGGCCAGCTGTTCAATGGTGCTGCCATATTTTTTCATGTGCTGCCGGGCCGCGTATCCATAAATATCCATGAACGGCGAATGGTCCCCGGCCGAGAGCCTGCTCATTTTTCTTACCGTGTCATACCCCAGTTTTTCGCCCAGCATCACGGCCTCGGCCAGCATGTAGTGAATATCCTGAAGCCGTTCCTTGAGTGTCTGCTTCTTTTTCTTTTGGCCGGGTTGCTTTGGCTGATACCGGGCTTTGAACGCTTCCAGGTCTTTTTTCTCCTCCGGGGTCAGCCGGAAAACGGAAAGTCCCTCGGCGATCTGGACGCAGTTCTCGATGTCGATGCCGCCCAGAAAGCCGGAAAAAACACGATACTTGTTCGGGGCATAGAGTTTCTCAACGCCCACGGCCATGGTGGTGTCATAGAGGCCGGCGGCCACGCCCATCCAGGCGTGGTGAAAGGCGGTGGAGCCGCTGGCGCAGGCGTTTTCCACGTTGGTGATGGGAATGGCGTCGATGCCCATGGGCCGAAGGGCCACCTGGCCCCGAATGCAGGCCTGGCCCGTGGCATGCTCCCAGCCGGAGTTGGAAAACCACAGCGCCTCTATCGCTTCTTTTTCCAGGGCCGCGTCTTTTAAGCATTCGGTGACGGTCCATGCCGCCAGGTCCTTTATTCCCTTGTCAAGATACTTGCCGAACTTGATGGTATGGACCCCGATCACATAAACATCTCTCATGAACGCCTCCTTAACCGCCGTTTTGTTAACCTTTGCCCCTGTTTTGGCTCGCGCCGAGCAGAAAAACCAGCCCGGATAAAATTGGATAAACCAATTAAGCCTAAACAGGAGCCCAAGTCAAGAAAAAATATTTGCACATGACACAGCGAAGGTTTTTATCACGTCCGTACCCGTTTTTGTAGGCCTGCGGGCGAGCCGTTTCCTATAAACAGCCGTTGCTTGCAGTCGGTTACTGTTTGAAAAAGTGGAGCCAGAAGGGGTTATGGGGCAAAAACAGATCGGATCATGAAAGAGAAAGAGGGTTTTTTGCAGGAAAAAAAGCATTGACTTGGTATTATAACCGGCTATATTGGTTTTACCAATTTTGCCATAAAGGAAATAAAAGCATGGGCCAGCGATTTAAAGCCGTTGTCAACTCCCTCATGCGGGACATTTTTTCAAATAAACTCGCTCCCGGCGACAAGCTTGCCGCCGAGCGGGAGCTTTCCAAGAAAATGGATATCGACCGCACATCCCTGCGAATCGCCCTCAAGCAACTGGAGGCACTGGGGGTCCTGGAGATTCGCCAGGGAGACGGCATCTATGTGAAAGACTACATGAAAAATGCCGGACTCGATTTTCTTCGCCTGCTTTTTCTTCAGGAGGAACAGGAAGGCGAGGGGCCGGTCATTGACGAGTATATCATTGACGAGGCCATGGAGTTCTGGGTGGAATTCATGCCCCTGATGGTCAAGGTGGCCCTTCGTCGCATCACGCCCCTGCACATAAAGCGGTTTGTGGACACGTTAAACAACGAGCTGGAGGTGATTGGTGACCCAAAAAAGGTTGTCGAATCAGAGCTGCTTCAGCAGGAGATGGTGGCCGAAGCCACGGACAACCTTTTGTTTCTGCTGCTGTCCAACACCACCCGTCCCCTGCGAAAAAAATTTCTGGAGATTTTCGTAAGCCAGCTGGACAAGGACACCATGCGGCGCCATGTCGAGTTCAAACGGGCCCTGCTTCGGTCCGACCTGGTCACCGACCCCAGGGGGCCGGAGGTCATCTCCGATGGCTATAAGAAAATGATGGTCTACTACCGCGACGTGGCGCGAAAGTCGTGGCAGGTAGCGCCGGAAGACGACCGGCTGGTCAAGCAGTTTATGGCTTCCGTGGATGCCGGGCAGGCGTAACCATAATAAAAAGGAAAAATCATGTCTCTTAAAAGATTTCCCGAAAAACGGATTCTGATCACCGGCGCGGGCTCCGGGTTCGGCCGGGCCCTGGCCCTGGAGTTTGCAAAACTGGGGTGGCGTATCGGCGTTGCCGAAATCAACGCGGAGCGGGCCGCCGAGTCGGCCGAACTGATCCGGCAGGCCGGGGGCCGGCCAGTGGAATTTCTCTGCGATGTCACCAAACCCGAAGACCTGGATGCCGCCGCGGCCCTGGTGAAAAAAGAGTGGGGTGGGCTGGACATTCTGGTCAACAACGCAGGCGTGGCTGCCGCAGGTCTGGTGGAAAAGACCCCCCTGGAGACCTGGGACTGGATTCTGGCGTTAAACACCAAGAGCATCATTCTGGGGTGCCGCTCCTTTATTCCCATGCTCAAGGCCCAGAAGGCCGGCTACATCGTGAACATGGCCTCGGCCGCCGGCATCTCTTCTCTTCCGGAGATGGGGTGCTACAACATTACCAAGGCCGCGGCCATCTCTCTGTCTGAAACACTGCGCGGCGAGCTGGCACCTTTTAACATCGGGGTGTCGGTGATCTGCCCCTCCTTTTTTAAAACCAATCTCATGGATCAGTTTACTTCGCCGGATGAAAGGCAGCGAAAAATGGCGGCCGCCTTTTTCAAAAAATCCATGGCCACGGCAGACCAGATCGCGCGGCACGTGGTCCGGTGTATTGACAGAAAAAGGTTTTACATCATCACCCAGAAAGACGCCCGGTTTATGTGGCATGCCAAGCGGCTTTTTCCGGAAACCTACTTCAAGGTCATGGCCCACGTGTATCGAAAGAACCTGATGGACAAGTATCTGGGGGTGTCCTAGTCCGGACATTTCATGAAATTTTTCGACGTTGGTTAATTCTTATATAACATACTGACTGTTGCAATGGATTTTAGGCGTTTTTTGAAAATACAAACTGTCACAAACAACTTGAGGCGTTTTCTTATGTCGAAAAATTTCACCCTTCGGGCGAGCCGCCTTGGCCGCATCTGCTGTGTTGCAGGCCACTCGCAGTAGATTGACTACAGCTTCGCGCCCTGCGCCTCGCATCTGCGGCCAAATCAACTCGTGAAATATCCGGGTTGGCGGGATGTTGGCCACGCACACAACGGTTCGCTTTTGACTTCTCTGGTATTGCCCGGCATAATACCTTGTCGTTGGATCTTCCTTCTTGAGAAAGGAAAACAAAATGCGTCCCGCCAGACGGGTTTTTCTGTTGCCTTTTTTCCTGCTGCTTTTTGCCGCCCCCGGTCTGTGTTTTACCGACGTTGCCAGGCTTGAGTTCAAGGGGTTTAATCTGGGCATGACACTGGAGCAGGCGCTTGGCAAATTAAAAGCACGGGCGTACAGGGAAAACACGGACATACGGTCGTTTAACAGCGGGGAGTATGCCATCAGCGCCTATTTTAAAAACGACATCCCCCTGCATCTGGTTACAGCAAAGGAAAGTGACTATACTGAAATGACCCTTCAGTTCGTGAACAACGAACTGCTGCTTTTCGACACCCGGACCCGGTACGTGGTCGGGGACCAGGCAAAGGCCTTGCCGGACAAGTATACCCGGCTGTTTGGTCCGTTTGATTCCAGCGGGGAAGCGGTTTTTTCCGACACGGCCATTGTCTTCTGGACCTAGGGCGGAGAATCCGTCTGGCCAGACACCCTGCTCATGGCCCCTCATGTTCAGGTGCAGATGATCAGCAAAAAAGAAAACAAACAGGAGATCCCGGAAAGCGAACTCGTCAGAATGGTCCATGTGCCAAAGCTGATGGGGTTGCAATACGCGGAAACACTGGAACCGTATATCAAGGGAAACGAACGGTACGCGGCAAAGGTGGAAAAAGGCCTTGTGCTTGCCGAAGCATATGTGCCGAAACTGAAAGCCGCCATTGAAAAAGACCCCCGGTACCGGTTCGTAAACACCAGCCCGTTCCAGGGGACGGTCATGATTTCCGGTGTTGTAAGGCAGGGGGACTTAACTCCCCTTAAAGAAATTGTTGCTGAAACCTCGCCTCCTTTGGACATAACCTGGAACGTTCGCGAATCCCTGGCCGATACGGTTAAATAAAAAAGCGAAGCTCAATAACGCAACAAAACATTAAGTGAGACTAAACAAAAAACCCTTTTTCCGCCCTGTTTTTCAGAATTGATGAACAAAGCGCCGTTCCCGGGTTGATTTTTTGCCTGTGCCGGGTTAAATTTTCCACCAAAACAGATGGATAAACCCTGATGTTGCGCGGTTGAAAGGCGGAAAGACGATGGCGTACGACAAGTACGCCATATTTTTGGGGTTTGCCGCAAAAATCGCCACAATCGGCCACGAGAAAGATACGGAACAGAAAAGACCATGAAAGCCCTGCTGGCCCTTGAAGACGGACGGACCTTTGCCTGTAAAAGTTTTACCGGTCACGGTGAAACCGGCGGGGAGATTGTTTTCAACACGGGTATGTCCGGTTATCAGGAGGTGCTCACCGATCCCTCCTACCGGGGTCAGATCGTGACCATGACCTATCCGCTGATCGGCAACTACGGGGTCAACCATCAGGATGTGGAGTCGGACCGGGTTCAGGTGGCCGGTTTTGTGGTGCGTGAATACCAGGATTGTCCCAGCAACTTCCGGTCCGAACAGTCCCTGGCGCGCTATCTTCAGGACAACGGGGTCCTGGGCGTCACCGACGTGGACACCCGGGCCCTGACCCGCCACCTTCGCACAGTGGGCGCCCTGCGGGCCTGCATCTCCACCCGCGAACTCGATCCGGCAGCCCTGGTGGAAAAGGCCCTTGCCGTGCCGTCCATGGCCGGTCAGGATCTGGTCACCGGCGTGTTTTCAAAAAAGGTGTATCGATGGATCAACGGCGGCCCGGTCCCGGTTGACGCGGCCCTGTCCGACCTGGATGACCGGGTGTGGCACAAAACCGGCGGATACCGGGTGGTGGCCTTTGATTTCGGCATCAAGTACAACATTCTGCGAAGCCTTGAAAAATCGGGATTCCAGGTCTTGGTGGTGCCAGCCCATACCACGGCCGATCAGGTGAAACAGGTCAAACCCGACGGCGTCTTTCTGTCCAACGGGCCGGGCGACCCCGAGCCCCTGACCGGGCCGGTGGCCACCATCCGCGAGCTTCTGGGATACCGGCCCATGTTCGGCATCTGCCTGGGAAATCAGCTGGCCGGCCTGGCACTGGGCGGCGCCACCTACAAGCTCAAGTTCGGCCACCGGGGCGCCAACCAGCCGGTCAAGGACCTTTTGACCGGGAAAATCGAGATCACCTCCCAGAACCACGGGTTTGCCGTGGATATCGACAGTCTGAAAAAAGAAAATCTTGAAGTGACCCATATCAACCTGAATGACAACACCCTGGAGGGGTTTGCCCACAAAGACATTCCGCTGTTTACCGTCCAGTACCACCCCGAGGCCTCGCCCGGGCCCCACGACGCCCGATACCTGTTTGACCGGTTCAGAAAGCTGATAGAGAAAACCCATGCCTAAGCGCACCGACATAAAAAAGATTCTGATCATCGGGGCCGGGCCCATCATCATCAGCCAGGCCTGCGAGTTCGACTACTCCGGCACCCAGGCCTGCAAGGCGTTAAAGGAGGAGGGTTATTCCGTGGTGCTGGTCAACAGCAACCCGGCCACCATCATGACCGACCCCGAGTTTGCCGACGCCACCTACATTGAGCCGGTCACGCCCGAGGTGGTGGCGGCCATCATCGAAAAGGAGCGGCCGTGCGCCATTCTGCCCACCCTGGGCGGCCAGACCGGCTTGAACACGGCCGTGGCCGTGGCTGAAATGGGCGTGCTGGAGAAGTTCTCCGTGGAGATGATCGGGGCCTCGCTTGCCTCCATCAAGAAGGCCGAGGACCGGGACCTGTTCCGCCAAGCCATGCATAACATCGGCCTGCGCATTCCCAGAAGCGGCATCGCCACCTGCCTTGATCAGGTAAGGGCCATTGCCGACGAGATCGGCCTGCCCCTGATCGTGCGGCCCAGCTTCACCCTGGGCGGCACCGGCGGCGGCGTGGCCCGGACGAAAAAGGAGCTGGAGGAACTGGCCGCCGGCGGCCTGGAGGCCAGCCTCATCGGCCAGGTGATGATCGAAGAGTCGGTGGTGGGATGGAAAGAGTACGAGCTGGAGGTGATGCGCGACAGGGCGGACAACGTGGTGATCATCTGCTCCATCGAGAACCTGGATCCCATGGGGGTCCACACCGGGGAAAGCATTACCGTGGCCCCGATTCAGACCCTTTCCGACAAAGAGTACCAGGTCATGCGGGACGCCTCCATTGCCATCATGCGGGAGATCGGCGTGGACACCGGCGGCTCCAACGTGCAGTTTGCCGTCAACCCGGCCAACGGGGAGATGGTGGTGGTGGAGATGAACCCCCGGGTGTCGCGCAGTTCGGCCCTGGCCTCCAAGGCCACGGGCTTTCCCATCGCCAAGATCGCTGCCAAGCTGGCCGTGGGCTACACTCTGGACGAGATCGCCAACGACATCACCGGCGAAACCATGGCCGCCTTTGAGCCGACCCTGGACTACTGCGTGGTCAAGATCCCCCGCTGGACCTTTGAAAAGTTTCCGGAAACAAAAGACGAGCTCACCACCTCCATGAAGTCGGTGGGCGAAACCATGGCCATCGGCCGGACCTTTAAAGAGGCCCTGCAGAAGGGCATCCGCTCCCTTGAGATATCCCGGTTCGGCCTGGGGGCCGACGGCGCGGACAAGGCCGATCCGTCGGTCCAGGAGATCACGGACAAGCTGGCCACGCCCAATTCCGAGCGTCTGTTTTACCTGCGCTACGCCCTGAAAAAAGGCATGTCCATAGACGAGATTTACCGGCTCACCCGCATCGATCCCTGGTTTTTAGACCAGATCAGCAAGATTCTGTCGGTGGAAACCCGCCTGATCGACCAGAAGGACAATCTTTCCGCCGACCTTTTGCGGACCGCCAAGCGGGAAGGGTTTTCCGACGTTCAGCTGGCCTGTATTACCGGAAAGAGCGAAGAAGAGATCCGCCAGGTCCGGTATGGCCTGGGCCTGCGGCCGGTCTACAAGCTGGTGGACACCTGCGCGGCCGAGTTCCGGGCCGCCACGCCCTACTATTATTCCACCTATGAGGCGGAAAATGAGGCCCGGGTGTCGGACCGCAAAAAAGTGGTGATCCTGGGCGGGGGTCCCAACCGCATCGGACAGGGCATCGAATTTGACTACTGCTGCGTGCACGCTTCCTTTGCCCTGCGCGAAGAAGGGGTGGAGAGCATCATGGTCAACAGCAACCCCGAGACCGTTAGCACCGACTACGATACATCGGACAAGCTTTATTTCGAGCCACTCACCGTGGAGGATGTGCTCCACATCATTGAGACCGAAAAATGCCACGGCGTGATCGTCCAGTTCGGAGGCCAGACCCCGTTAAACATCGCCGAGGCCCTTGCCCGGGCCGGGGCCCCCATTATCGGCACCTCGCCCGAGTCCATCCGCCGCAGCGAGGACAGAAAGTTTTTTGCCGCCATGCTCAACAAGCTGGGCCTGCTTCAGCCGCCCAACGGCACGGCGGTCAACGTGGAAGAGGCGGCGGCCATTGCCGACAGGCTGGGATATCCCGTGATCGTGCGGCCGTCCTTCGTGCTGGGCGGCCGGGCCATGAAGATCGTTTACACCCCGGCGGAGCTGGCCAACTTCGCCCGCCACGCCATCAAGGCCTCGCCCAAACACCCCATTCTGGTGGACAAGTTTCTGGAAGACGCCATTGAGCTGGACGTGGACGCCATTTCCGACGCCGCCGGCCATACCGTGATCGGCGGCATCATGGAGCACATCGAGGAGGCGGGCATTCACTCCGGCGACTCGGCCTGCGTGCTGCCGCCCCACAGCGTCAAGCCCCATATTATCGACGAGATCATTCGCGCCACCAAGGCCATGGCCGCCGAACTGAAAGTGGTGGGCCTGATGAACGTGCAGTACGCGGTCAAGGGCGACACTCTTTACGTGATCGAGGTCAACCCCCGGGCCTCCCGCACCGTGCCCTTTGTGAGCAAGGCCACGGGCGTTCCCCTGGCCAAGGCCGCCACCAAAGTGATGCTGGGCCGGACATTAAAGGAACTGGGCATCGTGGACAATGCCTGGCGCACGGCCCATGTGGCGGTCAAGGAATCGGTGTTTCCCTTTAACCGGTTTCCCGACGTGGACACCCTGCTGGGCCCGGAGATGAAATCCACCGGCGAGGTCATGGGCCTGGATGTCGATTTCGGGGCCGCTTTTGCCAAGTCCCAGCTCGGAGCCGGCCAGAAGCTGCCCACCACCGGCACCGTGTTTGTCAGCGTGCAGGACAAGGACAAGCCGGCCGTGGCCGGCATCGCCCGCCAGTTGAAAGACGCCGGGTTTGAGATCGTGGCCACGGATGGCACCGCGGCGTTTTTGAAAGAGCAGAACATTCCCGTCCGCCGCATCAACAAGGTGTCCGAGGGCCATCCCCACGTGGTGGATGCCATTGTCAACGGAGAAATTCAGCTGGTGATCAACACCGGTTCGGGACAGGACTCCCAGGTCAAGCGGGACGGCTACATGATCCGGCGCACCACGCTGCGGTGCCAGGTGCCGTACGCCACCACCAAGCCCGGCGCCCTGGCCGTGTGCAAAGGCATTCTGGAAATAAAAAAGCACGCGCTTGGGGTAAAATCGATTCAGGAGTATCATCGAAAGTCATGAACGCACCGGAAAGACCCCGCGAAGCCTGCGGCATATTCGGCATTCATAACCACGAAGAGGCGGCCCGGCTGACCTACTTCGGGCTTTACGCGCTTCAGCACCGGGGCCAGGAAAGCGCGGGCATTGCCGTGGCCAGGGATACCCGCATCCTCTGCCACAAGGACATGGGCCTGGTCCACGAAATCTTCACCCCCCGCCACATGGAGCGGCTTTCCGGCACCAGCGCCGTGGGCCATGTGCGCTACTCCACCACCGGCGACTCGGTGCTGGTCAATGCCCAGCCCTTTGTGGTGACCCACAAGAAAAAAACCTATGCCCTGGCCCACAACGGCAACCTGGTCAACGCCTACGAGCTGAAACGGGATCTGGAGGAGGAGGGCTCGATTCTTCAGACCACCATGGACAGCGAGCTGGTGGTCCACCTGTTTATTAAGAACCTGGCCCACGGGTTTGAAAAGGCTTTGGAAGAGACGGTGCTTCGGCTCAAAGGGGCCTACTCCTTTGTCATGCTCACCGGCCTGGGCGAACTGGTGGGCATCAAGGACCCCAACGGGTTTCGGCCCCTGTGCCTGGGAAAACTCAACGGCAGCTATGTGCTGGCGTCGGAGTCCTGCGCCCTGGACCTGGTTCAGGCCACCTTTGTGCGCGAGCTGGACCCCGGCGAGATCGTGATCATCGACGACAACGGGATCCGCAGCTTCAACCCCCACAGGAAAAGCCCTCGGGCCTTCTGCATCTTTGAGTTCATCTATTTTGCCCGGCCGGACAGCACCTTTTTCGGCAAAAACGTCTATACCGTGCGCAAGGCCCACGGCCGGCAGCTGGCCCGGGAGGCCCCGGTAAAGGCCGACCTGGTGATGCCCTTTCCCGACTCGGGCAACTACGCGGCCCTGGGCTATGCCGAGGAATCGGGCATTCCCCTGGAAATGGCCATGATCCGCAACCATTACGTGGGCCGCACCTTTATTCAGCCCACCCAGAGCATGCGGGACTTTGGCGTGCGGGTCAAGCTCAACCCCATCCGCGAGGTGCTGGCCGGAAAAGACATCGTCATCATCGAGGACTCCATCATCCGGGGCACCACCATCAAGACCCGCGTCAAAACCCTTCGTGCCCTGGGCGTCAAAAAAATCCACATGCGGGTCAGCGGCCCGGCCCACCGGTTTCCCTGCCACTACGGAATTGATTTTTCAACACGCGGCGAACTGATCGCGGCCCGGATGGAGCTTGCCGAACTGACCCGGTACCTGGACCTGGATTCCCTTCACTACCTGTCAGTGCCCGGCCTGCTTGCGGCCACCTGCGTGGACCGGCCGGAAGAGCACTTCTGCAAGGCCTGCTTTGACGGCTGCTACCCCGTGGCCTTTGACGACACCGCGGCCAAGGACTGCCTGGCGTAATGTTTTTTGTTAAAAGGCGTGCAGGCACAGCGACTAGAACCAAACAAACCGGCGGTGCATGGTTTTGTGCTCGACCCCTTCCGCCGATCAATCCCCAATAGCCTTGATAAAACAGCCGCCACCGCCGGAGGTAGTGCCGCCGACACTGGAGGCTGTTACGGTGATATTACAGATATCCGTATCCTTAAGCCCTTCTTTGTCAGTCACCGTCAGCCGGAAGGTTAGGCTTTCATTAGATGGCACCAGGGGCGCGATAAAAGAAGCCTTTGCGGATGTCGGGGAGGACAGAACGACTTTCGTTCCTTCGGTTTGTTCCCACAGCCACTCCGTAATGGTTCCGTTGCTGTCTGTCGAAGCAGACCCGTCCAGAACAACTCGCTCGCCTCCGGCAACGGTCGCGTCATCCCCCGCATTTGCAATTGGTAATGAGTTAAATTCATCCGCACCCATATCAACAACAGCCTCATCATCATGGTTTCCATCAACAACACGTGCATCACCATCCATGTCTTCGGTAATTGCATCCTTTAGCAGCCACAGATTACCGGAAACGGCATTGTTGTCACCTTCGTCTATACACGGCGAGCCATATTTTAGATGAAGATCACCATTCTCTGGATCGAAAAACAGGGGGGCAGTATCAATATTATTGCCATTATCCGTACCCATGGCACTGTCCCATGAATTGCTGCCTCCGCTTCCCTGAATATTGCAGAAACTAAAGACAGGAGAGCTGTCGCTATTATAGACTTCAGCCTGATTGTCAGCAGTGTCTCCCCACAAAATGCAGTTGGTCAGCACCGGAGAAGAACTGTCTTCGTTATATATACCGCCCCCCTGGTTTGCATGGTTCTGATTGAAGGAGCAGTTAATAATTTCAGGAGCAGCGTCGTTCCAATTATACAGACCACCGCCATTTGTTGCCGTATTTTGACTGAATATACAGTTGGTAATTCTCAGTGGGTACTGACCCACATAGATAGCAAAGCCACTGTTATAGATACCACCACCGTTGTTTCCGTTATTTTGGCGGAAAACACAGCCGGTAACTACTGGAGAGTAACCGGCATATTCGTAGGTACCGGAGTTATACATG
>JBMORB010000292.1:0-14597 GCA_049320925.1 Thermodesulfobacteriota bacterium
TGTATGCCGGGGCCTTTTTCGGCCATCTGCCGGCGGCGCTGTTTCTGCTGTTATCCTGTGTTTTGCTCAAGCGCGGCAAACGTCATTTTTACGCCGGCCTGCTACTGGGCGCCGCCTTTCTGGCCGAATATCCCGTGGGCCTGGCCCTGCCCCTTTGGGCGGCACTGATCGCCATACGGGAAAAGAGCATTAAAAAGGCGGCGGCCTTTGCAGGCGGATTTTTCCCCGCCCTGGTGTTAAACGGCCTTTACGTTTTTTTGATCACCGGCAGCCCCTTTTCCATGCCCTACAGTCATGTGAGCCATGAGGCGTTTGCTCCCATGCGGCAACACATGGGATTCGCCCTTCCGCGGCCGGAGGCGCTTTGGCACCTGCTGGTTTCCCCCTACCGGGGATTGCTGTTTTTCACCCCGGTGCTGGCGGTCTTTGCCTTTCCGGCCGCACGGCGGTGGCTGCCGGCCTTAAAGATGCTGGCCCTCGATTACACGGCTTTGTTCTGCGTGTGTTTCGTGCTGCTGATTTCCTCCTATTACATGTGGGACGGCGGCTATGCCTACGGCCCCCGGCACCTGGTTCCCGCAGCCGTGCTGCTGATTTATGAGGGAGTGGTGTGGGCCGCCCGGTCAGGCGTGCCCCGGCGCCTGCTGTACGGGTTTGCGCTGGTGGGCCTGGCAATGGGCTGGATGGCCAAATCCACGGTGGCCTTTTTTGTCGAGGATAATGTTGCCAACCCTTTGTTCACCATTGTCATCCCGGAATTCGCGGCCGGCCGGTTCAACCCCAACAACCTGGTGACCATGATGTTCGGCCTGCCTCCGGCGGCCGGGGTCATGGCATGGCCGGTCCTGTTCGCGGGGATGATGATTTTGCTGGACCGGGCTTATGTGACCCACTGCCAGAGCCAGTAGTTCACGGTCATTACATTCTGCCAGTAAAGTCCGATCCATGCCAGGGGAAACATCACCATCGCCAGTTTCCATCCGGAGACCGTTCGCATCAGGCCGGCGGCAAGAAAAAAGAGGGGAATATCGACGCTCTGGTATCGCAGCAGGGACATGAAGGGCATGGTGTGGTTGTAGGCCGAACCCAGGATGACAAAGGCCGTGTAAGCCAGGGCCACGGACCACAGGAAAAAGTCGGTTGAAACGGCCGCCGGTTCTCGGAAAAGAAAGGCGCGCAGCATGATGCCGGCCGGTTTCAGGTCAAACAGGCGCAGGCCCAGGGCCAGCAGAAAAAGCATGGTGCCGGCGCCAACCACACCGTTAAAAGAGGTAAGGTGCCGAGCATAATTGGGAAGATCGATCAGCGAGAAAAGATCAACGCCAATGAGAAACTCTTTTTGGGCCATGTTGCTGGAGGCGAAAAAATCGCCGAAACAGAAAAGGGAATATAAACCAAAGGCGATAAAACCCGACAGGGAGACCACAAGCAGGCCCAGGCCAAAAAGGATCCGGCGGCCATGGGCCACGCGGTCGAGCAGCCAGACGACCAGGGCCACCGGCGCAAAGGGCTGTTTGGTAAAAGTGGCAAACCCCAGAACCGGAAAGACCCACGAAGGCTTGCCAATGACCCACAGGTAAAGCATCAGCACGAGAAGCAGCGCCACCAGGGGCTCGGTCATGCCGGCAAACCAGATAAAGGAACCGGGCCAGCAGAGGAGCATCAGGCTGACGATCAGAATGGTTTTTTTTCCAAAATGGCCTGTCATGCCGGGCGCCCAGAGTATCAGCCAGAAGGAAAGGGTAAACACAACCGACAAGGCCGAAAACACCAGCGTGGGCCTGGCGCCGGTAAGGCCGCACAGGGCTTTTGCCAGCAGGGGGTATCCGGGATACCACTGGATTGAGGCCCGGGGTGTGCGGGGGTCGGAAGGGTTCCGGTATCCGTTGACCACGATGTTTTCGTAGTGGCCCGCGTCCCACCGGTTAAAATCAAGCCATTCGTGCCAGGGTCGGGGAAACTCCAGGTGACGGTTGGGGGAAACACGGGTGCCCTTAAGGGATGCGTCGAAATAGATATGGTGAAAGATCAGTAAAAAATGAATGGCAAAGCAGACCAGGGCCATGACGGTGGCCGGGAAAAGGGCTTTTATGCGTGAGATGACGTTCATGCCGGGCCGGCGGCCTTTTTCCCCAGAAGGCCGAGAATGGTATCGGCCACCTGGGACGGGGAAAGCGGGTCGGTGGCGATTTCATGATGGGCCGCGGCCCGGTAAAGAGGGGCCCGCCGGGCCAGCACGTCGGCCACCTCGTCGGTGAAACTTTTTTCCGTCAAAGCCGGCCGCTGGTTGTCGGCGCGGATGCGGGAGACAATGGTGTCCACGGACGCGGTAAGCCAGAAGACCCGCCCGTTTTTCCTGAGGGCCTCCATGTTTTGTGGCCGCTCGATCACGCCGCCGCCGGTGTCGATGATCAGGTGGTCCCGGGCGGCCAGCTCAATGGCCAGGGCCGACTCTGCGTCCCGGAATGCGGGCCAGCCCTGTTTTGCCACGATTTCGGGAATCGAGCAGCCGGCCCGCCTGACGATTTCGGCGTCCATGCCCACGGCCGGCATGGAAAGCCGCCCGGATAGAATGGCCGCCACCTCGCTTTTGCCGGAGCCCCGGTATCCGATCAGCACGATGTTCATGGACGCCTCTAAAAATTGGAATTTCTGCTTATGCGAAAAATCGGATTTTGTTTTTTAAGGTTTTTTTGCACCGCAAAGACGCAAAGAGCGCAAAGTATTGTGTTTCGCTTCGCGGGAAGGCGACCTCCTGTTACGCGCAGCGTTTATCCTTTTTCTTTGCGTCCTTTGCGCCTCTGCGGTGAAATTAAATTTTTCAAGGCGCTCTTATTTTTTAGAAAGCCTCTTATGCTTTCAAGTGCTCCATGACCACCCGCCGCATCACGTCCACCGGCCCGGCCGTGCCGGTGAATTTCTCAAATTGAAGCACGGCCTGGTGAATAAACAGCTCCACCCCGGAAACGGTTTTTAACCCCTGCGCCCGGGCATCACGCAAAAGCCGGGTCTCAAGCGGGTTGTAAACCACGTCAAATACCGTCTGGCCTTGCCGCAAGAGGGCGGCCGGCACCAGGGAAGCATCTGTTCGCGGGTGCATGCCCACGGGTGTGCAGTGGATCACGATGTCGGCCTTGGCCACGGCCCTTTTCAAAACCGTATCATCGCAAATCGAGGCCGTGACCGTGACGGAGGTGCCGTTTTTCAGGTCCGATGAAAGCCGTTCCAGCAGGGCATTGTCGATATCCAGTAATACCAGCTCGGCAATGCCGGCCTGCCATGCCAGGGTAAAGGCGATGGCCCGGGCCACGCCGCCGGCCCCCAGCAGAAGCACGGTTTTGCCGGGGGTGTTCACACCGGCGCTTTCCAGGGCCTTTAGCGCGCCGGGCCCGTCCGTGTTGGACCCGATCAGCCGGCCGTTTTCATTGACCACGGTGTTGATGGCGCCCATGGCCCGGTCCAGGTCGGCGATGTCATCCACGTGGGAGATGGCTTCGATTTTGTGGGGAATGGTAATACTCATGCCCCGGAAGTTTTCAAGTGCCCGCATGCCGGCCAGGGCCGTGCCGGCATGCTCCACCCGGAAGGCCACATAAACAAAGTTTAAGTCCAGGGCGGCAAAGGCGGCGTTGTGAATGGCCGGCGACAGGCTGTGACCCACGGGGTTGCCGATCACCGCGCACACTTTTGTTCCGGTGTTGATGGGTTGCATGCTTTTTCTCTCGGGCTTGCGCGGCCGCGCCGCGTGTCGTATGCCCGCGGCGGGATTAACCGGCGGGCGGCCGTTTAAACAGTTCTTTCAGGGTGGGGGTAAAAATATACATCAGGCAGTTTTTGACCCACCTGCGGAACTCCTTGCCGTTGGGGTCCATGTTGAGCACCTGGCAGTGGTAGTGGGCCGCGCCCACGAAGTTGATCAGCAGGTTGAGCACGCCGTAGAACCACACCACGATGTTATCGACGTTTTTCTCCATGCGCAGTTCGTTTATAAGAATGCCGCCGCCGGCGAAGACATACTTTGAAAAGTGGTCAAAGGCCGGCGATGTCTCCTCCGAGCCCGCCTCTCCGGCGTTTTTCATCAGAATGCGCAGCACGTCCGGGTGTTCGAAAAAGTGGTCCAGGGCCCGGTCGAGAAACAGGGAGAAGCCCGCCTCTGGCGGCATTTCGACCATCCCCTTGAGCCACGACGTGAAATTGTTGAGCATTTCCTGGCTCACCTGGGACGCCACGGCGCCAAACAGTTCGGATTTGGTGAAGTAGTGGTTGATCAGGGAAAAGTGAAAACCGCCTTCGGCGGCGATCATGCGGATGCTGGCCTTGTGAAAGGGGTGTTTCACAAAGGTCTTGCGGGCCGCGGCGATAATCATTTCACGGGTGGCGTCGCTCTTGGGTGTTGCCTCCGTAACCTGGGCGGATTTTCCCCTTCGGCCCGGCGTGGATGCGGATTTTGTTTTCATGGTCCGGATCATAGGTCAGCCCGACGTTATTGTCAACCGTTATGCGGTTATAACTACAGGAAATATCTGAGATATGGTGAGGCGTCGGGAGGCTGGATATACAAACGTACAAAAAAACGCTTGACTTCCTGTCGGCCGATATTATTATACAGTCGTACAAAATGTTTTGGCCAAAAACAAAAACGCAGCTGCATCAGCCCAAAGTCAAGAACCATTTTACAAAGGGAGCAACGCAATTATGGCAGAGCAGACTTTTACCATTACCGTCAATGTCAAGGAACTGTTGACCGAGTTTATCCCCAAGCTGGCCAAAGAGTATGTTCAGATGCGGGGGTCCCAGGAAGAGCTGAAAGGCACGGAGCTGACCCTGACCCTGGATATTTCAGGCGCTGTGTACAGCTTTATCATCAAGGACGGCATCAATTTCGAGGTAAAGGAAGGCGCCCTGGACAATCCCAGGGTCCGCATCGCCCTTCCGCTTGAGGCCATTGCAAAGATGGCGGATATGAAGAACATCGACATGCTCATCGGCATGCAGAGCCAGCTGACCCGGAAAAAATACGACGTGCTGACCGGCCTGAAGGGCACCAGCGTGTTCCATATCAAGAATCCGGACGGCACGGTTTCCGACATCGCGGTCACGTTCAACGGCGCCCAGGCGCCCAAGGTGGGCCTGAGCCTTTCCATGGAAGACGCCAACCTGATCAACCGGGGCCAGGAGAATCCCATTCAATTATTCATGAGCGGCCGGATGCAGATCGACGGCGAGATGGCCTTTGCCATGATGCTTCAGCCGCTTTTTCTCCCCTGATGTTTTTTAAAGCGCTTTAAGTGTGGTAGAGTTGATAGCCAACGGACTCTGCCGGCATCCCCCGGGCGGCATGGCGCCGCCGGGTTCCTCGAAAAGCAGGGTTTGGGTTCGACCCGTACGGTCGTCGGGCCCAAACCCCCTTTTTTGTCGTGCCGGAACCGGGCCGAAGCGGGAAACGGGTGGTCTTTCCCAGGAATTGGATAAGGGCGGACAGGGTGATGAAGAAACTGTTTTACCGGATACGGCTTGCGCTGCTGATGTACGGTTTTGCATGGGTCCTGAGGGTTGCCGGTATCATCAACCGGGAGTTTTCCGCCCGCCTGGCCGAAACCGATTTTTCATTCATCATGGGATCCAAGGAGGATGCCACGGCCCGCTACTTCCGGTGCGCCGGCGGCAGGCTCCGTTCCAGCCGGCGGCCCCTGCCAAAGGAGTTCGGCCTGATTTGGAAGGACAACCGGTCCGGGGGCCGGGCCATGATGGACATGCTTTTCGGCAGGCCCAAGGCCCTTTACCATGCCGTGGTCAACGGCGTGCTGCTGCTGGAAGGGGACGCCAGATCCATCGCATGGTTCATGGAGACCGCCAACCGGCTCAACCGGGTGTTCCGGCCGAAGAAAGAAAAGAAAGGCGCGGACAGCGGCAAAAAAAACTGATTACACGGACGCTCATTAAGAAAGACAACGGGAGGTTTGCATGCGGTTGACGGGCAGGCTGTTTGGAATGATGTGCTGCGCCATGCTTCTGGCTTCGATTGCCGGGGCCGCCGAAGGCCAGTGGGAACTCATCGGTTCGGCGGACGGCGTGGACACCTATCGCATGACCCATCCGGGCACCGAAATATGCACCTTCAAGGGGGTGGGGTTTGTGGACGCCAAGATCGAAATCATCGGCGAGGTGTTTCGCGACATTCCTGCTTTTCCCCAGTGGATGGCCAACTGCAGGCATGCCGAGGTCCTCAAGGCTATTGACCGGAACACCTATATCATCCGCACAGTGATCAGCGCCCCGTTTCCCTACAAAGACCGGGACATGGTGGTGGAGAACCAGTCGACCTACAACTTTGAAAACGGAACAGCCCTTCTCACGTTCCGGCTGGCGAAAAATTTTAATTTTCCCGAGCAGGAATGCTGCCTCAGGCTGACGGAACTGGAGGGCCAGTACTATTTTGAGTATTTTGGCAGAGACAAGACACGGGTTACGTATCAGTACCGTTCCGACCCCGGCGGCAATGTGCCGGTGGGCATGGCCAATGAGTTCCAGATACGGCACTACCCGGCCATCAACATTGCCGGGCTTCGCGAGATGGCCAAAAAGGAAAAGTACATCAAGGCGGGCCTGGCGTCGCCCGAGCATGGAATGATCGAACGCATGCTGGACGACAAAAAACTGGTGGTCAAAATTTTAAAAAAGCGGATCGGCGAGTACATCATCGACCCGGTGCTGCTGGACATGCTGTTTGAAATGACGGAAACCAGAAAAATCGTGGACAAGGTCTATGCCACCCGTTCGGATTTTGAAAGCATCCGAAAGGGAATCGTCGATCTGTTCGGCGTGGTCACGGCCAGGGGGCTTAATGGAACGGCCCGCCAGGAGACAGAGGCGCTTGCCGCGTATCTTTCGGGCAAGACGTTTGACTCCTTTTTCTCCATAAAAAAACTGATGGGCGAAAGATGGCTGGTGGATGAGATCGCCAAGGACAAGAGGCTGGTGCGCGGGCTGTTCGACGCGGAAAGCCCGCTGGCCGGGATGATGTTTGAAAAGGTTTCCACCTCCCCCACGGCGGTGCGCCTGTTTATCAGGGACCGGCAGCTGGCCGACCGGATTTTAACCGATCCTTTCTTGCGCAAAAAGCTGTGGGGGGATGCCGTGCTTCGGGACCGGCTGGCTGATGAACTGGGGACATTTAAAACCGCCAGGGAGTTTGAAAGCCTTATTGCCGACCGGGTTAAAAGTTATTCATTATAACCTTGCCATTGAAATCGGGATCGGCGGCGCAACAGCGGATGAGGAAGGTTGACAGCGATGCCGCAACCTGATTCGAAGGCGGGGTTTTCTGCCGGTTTGACAGCCAGCAGGCCAACGGGTGCGGTTTCATAAACATAAGGGAGCGGATCATGGGAATCGGGCGGCATCGGCGCATCGGATATCGGGCGGCATGGGTTTTTCTCGCGGTTTTTCTTTGTGGTCTTGTTTCAAGCGTCTGGGCGGCCAGCCTCACCAGGGCCGAAATGCAGGCCATACTGGATGAGAGCATCAAGGCCCTGCTGACCGGCCAGTCCTTTACTCCGGCCCTGGAAAAAAAGCAGCAGGCCCTGCGGAAAATGTTTGAAGCCGGCGCCGTGAGCAAGTCCCAGTTGATCGCCATGGTGGAATCGTCGATGATGCCGATGCTGGACGCGTACCAAAATAAAATAACGGTCGACGGCCTGAAAAATATGCCCGCGCGCGTGGAACCCCTGCTTTCCCCCTACATGAGCTGGCAGGAGGTCAAGGATGCCGGGTGGCGGATCGCGTCCCCCCAGATCGACGAGAGCATCAAGGACCTGCTCACCGGCCAGCCGTTTTCCCCGGCGCTGGAGAAAAAGCAGGTGGTGGTCAGAAAGATGTTTGAGGCCGGCCTGATCACCAAGCCGGAGTGCATTGCCATGGTCGAGGCGGCGATGCTGCCGATTCTGAACCAGCACAAGACATCGCGCTACATTCTGAAGGATATGTCCAAACGGGTGGAGGCTCTTCTGTCTCCTTACATGAGCTGGGAAGAGGTCAAGGAGGCGGCCTGGCGCATGGGGTCGTCGCTGATCAAGGACGGGGACCAGATGGTTCTCACCATCGGCACCCTTGCCCCTCCGGGCACACCCTGGATCAATATTCCTGAAAAAGTGCTGCTTCCCCGGATCGCGAAGCTGAGCAGCAACAAGGTCGTGATCAAGATATACGGCGGGGGCGTCATGGGTGAAGACACCGACATATTAAGAAAGATGGACATCGGCCAGCTCAGCGGCTGCGGGTGCACGGCCCTGGGCATTCTGGCCGCCTCGCCGGACGCGTCGGTCTTTCTGCTGCCCGGGCTTTTCAAAAATTATGATGAAGTGGATTACATAATGGAAAAGTTCAGGAAACGGATCGACCGGTCGTTCGAGGAAAGAGGCTATATTCTGGGCGCTCTCATCGACACCGGCTTTTTCTACATGTTTTCCAAAAATCCGGTATCCAGTCTGGCCGATCTGAAAAAACAGAAGATGCTCACCTGGTTCGGCGAGGTGGAAACCACGTTTTACAGGGAACTCGGCCTTGATGCCACGCCCGTGGCCGTGCCGGAAACCATCGCGGCCCTGAGCACGGGCCTGGCCAACACCAACCTGGCGCCGTCGGCGTGGATGCTGGGCATGCAGGCGTATCAGTACGTGCACTACTACTGCACACCGCCCCTGGTTTACTCCCCCGGCGCCATCGTGGTTTCCGTGGCCACCAAGGAAAAGCTGCGCAAGCAGTTCAACGTGTCCGAGACCCTGGCCTACAATGTTCAGGAGATGCTGATTTACGAGGTCAGCCTGCTGGAGCCGATATGGAAAAAAGAGGTCCGGGACTATGATGCCAAAAGCCTTGCCGCCTTTCAGGCCAAATGCGGGATCAAAGCTGTTTCCCTTTCCGCGGAGGACCAGAAAGCCATTGAGCAGGCCTCATTGCGGGTTTATGAAAAACTGGCGGACAAGGCGTTTCCCCGGGCACTGCTGGTCGATATTCGAAAGGCGCTTGAGGAATACCGGGCCAAAAAATAGTATTATCTTTTTCAAAAGGTTGCGAGTTTTTGCATGGCGGGGTGAAAAACAGGCGGGAACCGATAAAAAAGATTGACAAGGGGGTTTTGCACGAATAGTATGAACTGACATGTCAGTTTTTAATTACCGGAGAATTTGTCCGGAAATTTTATTCAATCATATAGTTCCGGGAGGCAACGCATGATTAATTTTTCGATGTCAAAGCAGCAGCAGATGGTCAAAAAGGAGGTCGCAAAGCTGGTTAAAGACATTGTGGCCGACAACGCCCACGACATGGACGAAAGCGGCCAGATTCCGGCCGATGCCATTGACAAGGCATGGGGGCTGGGTGTTTCCATTTCCATGGTCCCCGAGGAGTACGGCGGATACGGCATGGCCGAATCGCCACTTGAGACCGCCCTGGTTCTGGAAGAGCTGGCCTTCGGCGACATGGCGTTTGCCGTGGCGGTGACCACTCCTTCCCTGTTTATCACGCCGGTAGCCAAGATGGGCACCGATGCCCAGAAGAAAAAATACCTGCCCCTCTTCTGCAAAGAGGAATACGCCGCCTGCACCATGGCATTAAACGAACCCCGGTTCGGGTTTGACGCCGTCAGCCTGAAAACCACGGCCCAGAAAAAGGGCGGCGCCTATGTGTTAAACGGCGAAAAATGCTTTGTGCCCATGGCGGCCAACGCTTCCCACATGCTGGTGGCGGCCGATCTGGACGGCAGGAGCCAGCTGTTTATCGTGAATGCCAAAAATCCGGGAGTCAAAGTGGGAGACCGGGAAAAGACCCTGGGTATGTACGCTCTTGAAATGAACCGGGTGGTCCTGTCAAACTGCGAAATTCCGGCCGAAGACCGGCTGGGCGGTGAAGAAGGATGCGACTTTGGCGCCTTTCTTCAGCGGTCCCGCGTGGGCATGGCGGCCATGGCCGCGGGCGTGACCAACGCCTCCTATCAGTTCGCCCGTGAGTATGCCAAGACCCGTGTCCAGTTCGGCGAGCCCATTGCCTACCGCCAGTCCGTGGCCTTCATGCTGGCTGAAATGGCCTATGAAGTGGACGCCATCCGCCTGCTAGCCTGGAAAGCCGCATCGGCTCTGGAAGCCGGCAAAAACGCCAACCGGGAAGCCTTCTTGGCCAAGATGTACGCCGGCGAAATGGCCATGAAGATCTGCGACTACGGCGTACAGCTGATGGGCGGCCACGGATACATCCGCGAATATCCGGTGGAGCGTTATTACAGAAACGCCAGGGGTTTTGCCAATCTCGAGGCCATGGCCACGGTTTAAGAGCGAAATGCGTTAGTCAATAAAACCATATCGAATTTAACAGGTAAGGAGAGACCCATGTTAGATCTTGAATACTCAGAAAAACTGGAAAAAGTCCGCAAGGGCATCAACGCTTTGTCCGTTGGCATGCTGCGCCCCATTGCACGGAAATACGATGAAGCCGAACATGAATATCCCAAGGAACTGGACGCGTTCCGGGGCCTGTCGGCCCTGGGCGGCGGCAAGAAGAAGAAAAAGGATGGCGAAGGAGAGAAGAAGGAAAAGGTGGCCAGCGACACCGGCACCAACCTGAGCACCGTCGTGACCGTGGAAGAGATGTGCTGGGGCGATGTGGGCCTGCTGCTTTCCATCCCCAACGCCGGCCTGGGCAACGCGGCCATCGCCGCAGTGGCCACGCCGGAGCAGATGGAAAAATTCGGCGGCAAGTGGGCCGCCATGGCCATTACCGAGCCTGAATCGGGGTCCGACTCCGGATCCATTTCCACCACCGCGGTGCTGGACGGCGATCACTGGGTGCTCAACGGCGAAAAAATTTTCGTCACCTGCGCCGACCGGTGCGATGCCGTTGTGGTGTGGGCCACCCTGGACAAGGCGGCGGGCAAGGCGGCCATCAAGTCCTTTATCGTGGAAAAAGGCACCCCCGGCTTCAAGCTGGAGCATCTGGAACACAAACTGGGCATTCGGGCCTCGGACACCGGCACTTTTGTGTTAAAAGACTGCCGCATTCCCAAGGAAAACATTCTGGGCAGCGCGGAGGTCAAGAAGACAGAGGGCTTCAAGGGCGTCATGAAGACCTTTGACAACACCCGGCCCATGGTGGCGGCCATGGCCAATGGCGTGGCCCGGGCGGCCGTGGATTTCACCCGTGAAAAACTCCAGGAAGCCGGCTACGCGCTGGATTACAGCAAAAACCCCAACAACCTGTCCGCCGTGGAAAAAGATTTCTACTGGATGGAGGCCCACCTGGAGGCCATGCGCCTGCTCACCCTGCGGGCCGCCTGGATGGCCGATAACGAGATGTTCAACAACCTGGAGGCCTCCATGTCCAAGGCCAAGGCCGGCCGCTACGGCACCCTGATCACCCAGAAGTGCTGCGAGCTGATGGGCCCCCTGGGCTACACCCGGGAGCACCTGGCGGAAAAGTGGATGCGCGACAGCAAGATTCTGGATATTTTTGAAGGCACCGGCCAGATTCAGCACCTGATCATCGCAAGAAATATATTGAATTTGTCCAGCAAAGAGCTTAAATAAAAAAGCTGCCGGCTCCCACGGCAAGAAGACAGCCTGTTTTTAAGCTCTTTCAACATAAGGACTCATTTCAAGGAGGTTTTTCAATGAAGCTGGAAGACATCAAGAAAATCGCGGTAATCGGTTCCGGCGCCATGGGCCACGGCATTGCCCAGGTGTGCATCATGGCCGGCTACAAGGTCGTGATGACAGACGTGAAGCAGGCGTTTCTGGACAACGGCTTAAAGAAAGTCAGGGAAAGCCTGGAGTTTCTGGTCAGCAAGGGCAAGCTGCCCGCCGCCGACAAGGATAACATGCTCAACAACCTGCTCTCCACCTCTCTGGACGCAAAAGCGGCGGTGGCCGACGTTCAGGTCGTGATCGAAGCGGTTCCCGAGATCATGGACCTGAAGAAGAAGGTGTTTGCCGACGTTTCCGCCGGGGCCCCGGCCGACGCGCTGCTGGCCTCCAACACCTCCACCATGAGCATCACCGAGATCGCCACGGTCGTGAAAAATCCCGAGCGGTTCCTGGGCATGCACTTTTTCAACCCGGTCAACCGGATGAAGCTGGTGGAAGTGATCTTCGGCAAAAAGACCACCGCCGCCAACGTGGACCTGCTGTGCGAACTGTCCAAGAAGATCGGCAAGATTCCCGTCAAGGTGCTCAAGGACTCCCCGGGCTTCATCGTCAACCGCATCGGCGCGCCCAACCAGGCCCTGATCAGCGCCATTCTGGACGAAGGCAAGATCAAGCCCGATGAAATAGACGCCATCATGAAGCAGATGGGCATGCCCATGGGTCCCTTTGAACTGGCCGACTACGTGGGCATCGACGTTTTCTACCACACCCTGAAATATTATTCGGAGACCCTGTCCAAGGACTTTACCCCGGGCAAAACCCTCAAGGCCCTGATGGACAAGGGTGAGCTGGGCATGAAGAGCGGCAAGGGCATTTACGTGTGGGAAGGCGGCAAGGCCAGGATCGACACCTCAAAGACGTCCACCGAGATCACGCCCATGGAGTTTCTGGCCATTCAGGTCAACGAGGCGGTGCGTGTTTACAAGGAAGGCATCGCCGAGTCGGTGGCCGACATCGACCTGGGCATGGTGCACGGCATGCGGGCCTTTGCCGGCCCCTTTACGCTGGCCGCCGGCGCCGATCCCAAGCAGCTGACCGATACCTTAAACAAGCTGCACACCAAATACGGTCTGGCCATTTTCAAGCCCGAACCCGAGATTCAGGACGGCTCGTTTAAGACCATGGGTAAATAAGGGAGTTGTAACAGGCCGAATAATTGTATTAAAGGTTTCCCTCCTTAAGTTTGTGGCCGGCCTGTTATTTTGAAGCGGGAAAGCGTAATCCGCGCGCTTTCCCGCTTTTTTTTGGAGGGATCGGCCCGGGCCTGTTTTGAGACGCCCCGTGAAAGGGCTGTGTCCGGCATGACAGGCCTTTTATTCCTGCCGCATTTGCTTGAAAATTGTCTTTCAGGATTGTATCTTGGCTCAGAATAGCGGCGTGGATGGAAACGACGGATAAACGGAAAGCCGGAGAGCGAGGTCCTCAAATGGGTGATACATACAAAGTCCGATTCCTGCCCCACGAGCGGGTGGTGGAAGTGGCCGGTGGTGAAACCCTGATCAAGGCGGCCATGGAGGCGGGGGTTCATATCAATGCCTCCTGCGGCGGCGAAGGGGTGTGCGGCAAGTGCCGGGTAATAGTGGAATCCGGCGCGGTGGAGGGCGGCGTCACGGAAAAGCTGGCCCCGGCCGACATCGACAAGGGGATCCGGCTGGCCTGCCGGTCCACGGTTATCGGCGACGTGGCGGTGCGCATTCCCGTGGAATCCTCCATGTCCGACAAGAGCGCCCTGGACATTCAGCGGGTGCCCCGCAAGACGGCCCGCATCATGCAGATGGATTTTGAGCAGCTCAAGGAGCAGGGGCTGTTTGTGCCGCCCGTGGAAAAGAAGTACCTGGAGCTGCCGCCCCCGGACGCCGGGGAAAACGTGCCGGACGTGACCCGGCTGGTGAACGTGCTGCGGCTCAAGCATGGCGAGCACCGGCTGGAGTTCCTGCTGCCCGTGATCCGCCTGATTCCGGACGTGATCCGCGAACAGGACTTTAAAGTCACTGTCACCCTGGTGCGGCCCGTGCGCGAGGACGGGGGCAAGACCCAGGTCATCAACATTCAGCCCGGCGACACCTCGGCCCAGAACTACGCCATTGCCGTGGACATCGGCACCACCACGGTCTACGGCGAACTCATCAACCTGACCACCGGCGAGATCCTGGCCAAGGAGGGCGACTTCAATGCCCAGATCAGCTTCGGCGAGGACATCATCACCCGCATCGTTCACGCGGAAAAACCCGGCGGCCTGAAAAAGCTCCACGATCTGGTGACCGGCACCATCAACAAGATCATCAAGTCGGTGGTCAAGCAGTCCGGCGTGGACCCGGACAACATCTCCACCATCACCCTGGCGGGCAACACCACCATGACCCAGCTGCTGCTGGAGATCAACCCCCGGTATATCCGGCGTTCGCCCTATGTGCCGGCCTCCACCTTCTATCCGCCCATTCGGGCCCGGGACATCGACCTGGCCCTGGGCGAGCACGTGACGGCCCTGGTGTATCCCCAGATTTCCAGCTACGTGGGCGGAGACATCGTGGCCGGCGTCATGGGTTCCGGCCTCTACCGTTCCGATGAACTGACCCTGTTTATCGACATCGGCACCAACGCCGAAATCGTCATCGGCAACAAGGACTGGCTGGTGTGCGCGGCCTGTTCCGCGGGCCCGGCCTTTGAAGGCGGCGGCATCACCTTCGGCATGCGGGCCGCCAGGGGCGCCATCGAGGACTTTTCCATCGACCCGGCCACCTTTGAACCCATGATCATCACCCACGGCAACACCAAGCCCGTGGGCATCTGCGGCTCGGGGCTCATCATCATGGTGGCCCAGCTGTTCGAGGCCGGGGTCATCGACAGCGGGGGCCGGATCAACAAGGACTTGAACACCCCCCGCATCCGCCATACCGACAATAT
>JBMORB010000293.1:0-14323 GCA_049320925.1 Thermodesulfobacteriota bacterium
CGATCCCGATTTCGACTTTAAGGATGGGGAATAGCATTTTATCATTGACAGTCCTTTGCCTGAAATGTCATCAATGGCGTCGGTGATATTTTTTACGCCCGCTCTCCTTATTCTTGAAGTTGGTCTCCTTCAATCAATTTCTTGCATAAAAGCGGTCATCGCAACCCCAAAACCAAAGGAAGAAACATGGCACAGGCCCAGAACGGCAACACCGTAAAAGTGCACTATACCGGGAAACTGGAAAACGGCGAGATTTTCGATTCGTCCGAAGGCCGGGAACCGCTTGAATTTACCATCGGACAGGGGCAGATGATCCCCGGGTTCGAGGCGGCGGTCATCGGCATGAAGGCCGGCGACACCAAGACCGCGGCCAGAATACCGGCCGACCAGGCTTACGCCTATAACGAGGAGATGGTCATGGAGATCGGGCGGGACCAGCTTCCGGACCACATTACCATTGAGGTGGGTCAGCGCCTGCAGGCCACGGGGCCGGACGGGCAGGTCATCGTGGTGGAGATTATCGCGGCCACGCAGGAAACGGTCACGCTGGACGCCAACCATCCCCTGGCCGGCAAGGATTTGTATTTTGACCTGGAGATGGTGGAGGTTCGCTGATCCGGGTATCTGCGGTCAAAACAACCCGTAAAGTATGCGGGCTGATGTCCTGTTTACACGGGCAAGCCATCCCGGATTTGCCCGTGCCACCCCCGTTTTAGATCAGCCTTATGCCAATTCTATTTCAAAAGAGCGCCTATTTAAAAACGTCATTGCGAGCCGAAGGCGAAGCAATCTTTGACGAAACACGTATGCCGCAAGATTGCTTCGTCGCTTTGCTCCGCAATGCTGCTGGTTGCAGTTAAAAATGTCATTTTGATTTAGAATTGGAATGGCTCTGGGGATGGGTCTGATACCGGCAAAACAAAAAAGGCCCTGCATGCTTGTTACATGCAGGGCCTTTTGCTTTTCTGCTAAACCTGTCATTGCAAGCGCGGCGCGTCAATCGCAAACGCCCCTGGATGACCCTGGCGAAGAAGATTGCTTCGTCGCCTGGCTCCTCGCAATGACAAAGGGGCGCATCGGATGTCTTAACAGGAGCAAGGCTTACTTTTTCGGAAGCCCCAGCAGATCCTTGCCCAGGTTCTGCATGGCTTTTTCGGTTCTTGGCCCCAGCCAGATGCCGAACAGGGCCTTTTTAATAGGCATGCCGGTGACCACCACTTCAGGCTCGGCCTTGCCGTTCTTGTAAACCTTGGTCCCCACGCCCTTTACATATTGAATGTCGAACACGTCGCCGGGCTTGATCTCATCGGAAAAGACCGACAGGAACATGTCGATCTCCTTTTTGAGTGGCGCGGTGTTTCCGCCGGTGGCCTCGTTAAAGCCCTCCACCGCGGCCTCGACAAACCGTTCGGAAGAGATCAGGCTGGAGATGATCTGAATCTTTAAGGCCATGGTCTCATCGGCGTTGATAACGGCCTGAGCATCGCTGGTCTTGCTTTTCAGATAAAAACCGGCCGCGTAAACATCCACGGTCACCAGCACCACCTTCTTTTCCCGAATACCGGCGCCGTTTAACACCAGGTTCTCGCCCGCCACGGTGATCGAATCAGGGAGGTTCACCTCTCCCACCGTTACCGCGCCCGCGATTGATGCCATGCAAACCACCGCCAGAACCACCATCCAAATCCGCTTAACCATGACTCCCTCCTTAATAAAATACCGTGTTAACCGCCTGTTGCCTATAACAACCCTCCACGACCGATCATGTGGACAGGGCATTGACCAGCACATCCAGATAAAAACGGGCATGGCTGATATGGGCCGCCATGTTGGCCCGGTGATTGGCGAAAATGCCGTTCAGGTCACTTTCCAGCACCACCAGGGGCTCCAGCTGCGAGGCATGGTGGCAGGACTCGATGGCGTGCTGAAGCGTGTCCAGGCTGCCCCGGTTTTCAAGGGTCTGCTCAAAATCTTCGGCAATGGCCTCCAGAATGATGGCCATGGCGCTGGCCACGCCCTTGGCATAATAAAAATAGTTGTCCGCCGCGAAAGTGCTGACCGGGTCCCCGTCTTTTTCCGTGGCCTTGACCAGGTTCTCGTCGCACCCGCCCAGCAGGTCCGCGTAGGTCTTAAACAGCGGAATGATGTTGTCCGCCCGGGTAAAGAAACGGGCCTCGCCTCCGGCCAGTTTTTTGCTGTAAGCCTCCAGTTCCCGGATGCCCTCCCGATACTTCTTCTCGGCGGAAGGGAACCAGTAGCTGTCGGCCGCCACCATGAACCAGTTCATGGCCCGCTCCAGGTTCTCGTCCATGATGTCGGTGGTGCCGGTGCGGGACAACCGCTCGGCCAGCATCACGGCGGTGCGGCGGGTCACCTCCAGCACGCCCAGCTGAAAATTGTTCACGTTGTCGGTGGGCTGAACCAGGTCGTTGGGCCGCCACCCGCCGAGCCGCTGGTTGAGTTCATACTCAATGGGCTTGATGGCGGCCTTCACAAAGGCCATGCCTTTTATCCGGAGCCGGGGCCTGACTTCCTCATCCTCCGGATAGGCGGCTCCTTCAAGGGTGGGCCCGGGAGCCGCGGCCGGAGCCGCTTCACCCTCTTCCAGGGCCAGCGGGGACGCTGCTTCACCGGCGCCTCCGTGGCCGGAGGAGGCTGCCACGGAGGCGCCATGGCTGTCTTCCGATGCCGTCAGGTCGCCTTCATCCGGCCCGCCGAACATGCTCAACAGGGCCGCGGCGCCCCAAACGATCAGCACGATGATCACCACGGCCGCGCCGATGCGCAGCCACGCGTAGGCGCCAAATGTCTCCTTGAAACTCTTTTTCGGGCTGGACTCCGTATTCATAAACCGGTCTCTCCTTGCAAGCCAGGGTTTTGCCTTTTCGCACGACTCACCATATACAAAACCCGATAAAATGTTAAGAAATAATTGCCAAAACTCCCGGAAAAGGGCCGGAGCAGACCTTTTTACTGTCTCAGTTTCCGGGTATCGCCCACACGGATGGTCACCTTTTTCGCGTCAAAATACTCCAGCAGAGGGATGGTGTATTTGCGGGAGGCGCCGGTCATCTCCTTGAAACGTGGGGCGTCGATCTGGCCGTTTTTATTTAAAAAATCAACCAGCTGGGCCTCAAGGCGATGAATGACCCCTGCGTGAAAATAGAGGTCTTCGTTGACCTTGACCAGTTCGCCCTGCCGCACCAGGAGGTAAACCACCTCTTTTATGTCCGCCACGCCGCGCGCCCCCACCGCGCCGGGCAGTTCCTTATAGTTGGGCGGTGTCAGGCCGCTCTGTTCCAGAAGGCTAAGGAGATTTTCTTTGATCTGGTTCTGGTCGGAGGCAAGAGAAACCGAATGGCCGGCCAGGTGAATTGTGTCTCCTTCCTGGGCCACCTCCTTTATTTTAATCATGCGATCGATCACCCGCTCAAACAGCTTGTCTCCGGCCTTGCGCGATATTCTGGACTTGACCTCCTGCCGGGGCATGCCTTTTTTCAGAGGATTGTCCCGGTGAAACGCTTCAAGGGCGGCCCGCGTTTCCGCGGCGGTCCGGTCAAAGGCGTTTTTATGGACGTAAACCTGTTTCTCCCGGTCCACCAGGACCAGGGTCTGGGCCGACAGCAGGGAGTCCAGTGCCCGGGCCAGATCCTTTTCCGGCACGTGGGTCATCACCCGCAGCGCGGTCAGGGGAACGCCATCAAAGGCCGCCTGATCGCAGTGAAAGGCGATAATCTCCTCCGTCGAGGCGGACGCCAGGCTGCCGATGGCCGCCACCAGGGCCGGATCGCTGCGCTTGTGTTTGACCGGCACGGGGTTTAACACCGGGCCGCCGCCGATGGTGCGCACCGGAGAATAACTGCGCACCACCACCCGGTCGTCCTTGACGCACACCACCGGGGAATGGAGCCGGAGCTGGACCACCGCGTCCTCGCCGGGTTCCAGGGTTTCCCGGTCCAGCAGGATCACCTGACCCATGATCTCGGCGGTGCCGCAATGGACCCGTACCGGGGCCCGGTTTTTGATCGGCCGTGCATTGCTTTTCAGCGCATGAAAATAAATGTCGAGCATGTAGGCGGGAATCAGCTGGCCGGGAAGGCCCACCACGCCGCCACGGGTGATCTCGGCCTTTTCCAGGCCCTGAAGGTTGACCGCCGTGCGCTGGCCGGGACCGGCTGTTTCCACGCTGCTGTTGTGCACCTGAAGGCCCCGCACCCGGGTCCGGGCGTCAAAAGGATAAATCTCCACCATGTCGCCCACGCGCACGGTGCCCGCCACCAGGGTACCGGTGATCACCGTGCCGAAGCCCTTCATGGTAAACACCCGGTCAATGGGGATCCGCAGCAGGTCGGCGGGCCTGCGGTCCGGAACGGCCGCGGCCAGTTTTTCTAAAATCGCGGGAAACTCGGCGATGCCCTGGCCGGTGGCCGACGATACGGGCAGCACCGGAGCGCCTTCCAGAAAAGTTCCCTGCGTGAAATCGGCGATGTCGGCCCGGGCCAGCTCCAGCATTTCGGCGTCCACCATGTCGATCTTGGTCAGCAGCACCAGGCCGTGGCGGATGCCCAGCAGGGTGCAGATGTCCATGTGCTCCCGGGTCTGGGGCATCACCCCCTCGTCGGCGGCGATCACCATGGCCACCAGGTCGATGCCCGATGCCCCGGCCACCATGTTCTTGACAAACTTTTCATGGCCCGGCACGTCCACGATGCCCACGGTCTGCCCGCCGGGAAGGGTGAGAGAGGCAAACCCCAGTTCAATGGTGATGCCCCGCTCCTTTTCCTCCTTGAGCCGGTCGGGATCGGTGCCGGTAAGGGCCCTGACAAAACTCGACTTGCCGTGATCGATATGGCCGGCAGTGCCCAGAATCAGCTGTCGCAAGAGAACTCCTTACCCGGTTATTCGCCGGACTTCCGGTTGCGCAGGTACTCAAACAGATATCCCAGGCCCACCAGCAGCACGGCCAGGCCCGCGGTGCCGGCCGCCGTTGTCTCGGGATGAAAAAACCGGGTCAGCAGCACGGCAAACACCCCGCCGGCCGCGGCCCGGAAAATAAAGATTTTTAATCCTCGGTTCATGATGGTCTTTTCCAGATCGAAACCCCTGTCGCAATCGAAACAACACGGAAGCGATCTCGACGGCAATCCCGATTTTAATGGTTTGATGACAGGGAGTCGTCTCTCCCCGCCGGACTAATAAAAATCAACTGTCGGCTATTCTTAATACATTTGAGGGCGGGGGGTCAACACATCTTGCGCATCAGCGTTCGCCTTCTCTGGACCGCAAAGAAGGGGAAAACCAGATGGAACATCGGGGAAGAACCCGCGTCGCCGGACGGTTACGCGGACAAGGCTGACTGCGCTTCCAGCGCTCTGCCAACTCGGGACGACCGATCCGTCAATGGCTCACGCATCAAGGTAAAAGACAGGCCAACGCTTCAAGAGCGGGCGGGCCGGCCCTCGGCCGCTACGCCATCGGCTCCTCTTCAGCCCCCTGCTCGATGATGAAGCGGGAGGTCATGCCCGAGGTTTCGGCGGTCACCTCGCGCATGCGCCTGGTGCCGACGTTGACCTCCTGGGTCTTGTCGGCGATCTCGCTGGCCGACTGGTCGATGGCCAGAATGTCCTTGGCGATTTCCGCGGCCACCATGGAGGACTGGGCCACGTTTTCATTGACCTCGCCGATGCCGGTGGAAGCGCGGGCCACGTTGTTGGCGATTTCACGGGTGGTGGTGGTCTGCTGTTCCACCGCCGTTGCGATGGTGGCCACCACCTCGTTGACGTCGTTGATGATCTTGGTAATCTGGCTGATTTCCTTGATGGTGCCGGCCGTGGTGTTCTGAATGCCCTCGATCTTGGTTTTGATCTCCATGGTGGCTTCGGACGTGGCCGCGGCCAGTTCCTTGATCTCGTTGGCCACCACGGCAAACCCTTTGCCGTATTCACCGGCCCGGGCCGCCTCGATGGTGGCGTTCAAAGCCAGGAGGTTGGTCTGGTCGGAAATCTCGGCAATGGTTTCCAGCACCTCGCCGATCTCCCGGGCCGCCTTGCCCAGCTCTTCCACCTGGGCCGAGGCCTTCTGGGCCTGGGCCACGGCGCCCTCGGTCATGGCGCTGGCGTTCTCGGAATTGCGCGACACTTCGGCGATGGTGGCGGTCATCTCCTCGGTGGAGGTGGCCACCATCTTGATGTTGGAGGAGGCGTGCTCCATGGCCATGGCCACGGACTCCATGTTGGCGTTCATCTCCTCGGCGGCGCCGGCCACGGCATTGGTACGGTTTCGGTTCTTCTCAACGAGCTTGAGCATGGCCTCGGTCAGCGTCAGCAGGCTGCCGGCCGAATTGTCCACCTCCACCGACTTGTCCCGGATCACGGTCATGATGATCTGAATTTTTTTCATGAACTTGTTGAACCACTTGGCCACCTGCCCCTTTTCGTCATGGAGATGGTCTTTCGGGCTGCGGTTGATCTCGCGGACGCGGACCGTGAGGTCGTTTTTAGCCTCAAAAATATCCACCGACATGTTCTTGCAGATCTCAATGATCTCATACACCGGATCCAGCATGCTGCCCGTCACGAACCAGATGGCCACGCTGATCAGAATGATCATGATGCCGCCCAGGGCCCAGAAGGCGCCGGCGGAGGCGCTTACGGCAAACATGAGAACCAGCATGACAACGGTAATCGGAACCACCAGCAGCAGCAGCTTGGTCCGAACGCTCGCCCGCTTGATCGTCTCGGGAATCATGATCCACTCCTTGGTGTTGAGATATGAACGGCCGGCCGTCTTTTCAGAGACGGGCGCCATGCCCTGTAAACCGCTTGTTCCATAAGACTTTATGTAATATCGGCCTTCATGTCAAGCCCCTTGCCGTCACAGCCGGCCTTTTCTGAGGATGGCGATCAGCAGCCACACGCCCATGACCGCCGCGCCGGCAAACCCGATGATGCCCAGCAGCGACATGCCAAAGACCAGGGGCGGGATTTTGGTGGCAATGATCATGGCCGACCCGATGAGCAGGGCCCCGATGATAATGGAAAAAGAGAGGCGGTTGCTCACCTGGTCCAGGGTGGACATGAAAGTTTTCAGGCCCCGGAACTCCATCTGGAACGTGATCTTTTCATCCTTGAGCAGCCGGGCAATGTCCAGCAGTTCGCCGGGAAACTGACGCGTGAACCGGCTCAGGTCGGCGGCGGTCTTGGCCGCGGCCGCGGCGATGCGGAACGGCGAGAAACGGGCCAGCTTCACCCGGCGCAGGAAGGGTGTGGCGTGGGTGATGATATCAAATTCGGGGTCCAGCTGCCGGGCGATGCCCTCCACCGTGGCAACGGCCTTGATCATCAGAAAAACATTGGGCGGTATGCGCAGCCGGTGCCGGGTGAGCATTTCCAGAAGATGGTGCAGCAGGCTGCCCAGGTCCATCTCCTTTAAGGGCCTGTACAGGTGGCGGCCGATGAATTCGGCCACGTCCCGTTCCAGGGCCAGCCGGTTGGGCTCCTTGTCCCAGATGGCCAGCCTGAGCAGCACTTCCGTGGTTTCAGGAACGTTCTGGTGCACCAGGGCGTCGAGCAGGTCCACGAACAGCTCCCGGTGCTTTACGGCCACGTTGCCCACCAGCCCGAAATCCAGCGGGCAGATCACGTTGCCGGGCAGAATGAAAATGTTGCCCGGATGGGGGTCGGCGTGGAAAAAGCCGTGGTTGAAGACCTGCTTCAGCGTGACGTCCGTGCCCCGCCGGGTGATGAGCTTCTTGTCGTAGCCCCCGGCCTCCAGCCGGTCCACGTCGGAAATCTTGATGCCGTCGATGTACTCCATCACCAGCACCCGCTGCGTGGCGTAGTCGCCAAACACCCGGGGGACATGGACGGTCTCGTCGCCGGCAAACTGGCGTTTGAACCGTTCGATGTTGGCGGCCTCGATGGTAAAATCGAGTTCCCGCTCCAGTGCCCGGGCGAACTCCTCCACGATCTGGACCGGATGGTGAGGAGCAAACTCTTCGATATTGCGTTCCATCAGGCCGGCCAGATACATCATGATTTCCAGATCGGCCTCGATGATTTTCTTGATACCCGGCCGCCGCACCTTGACCGCCACCTTTTCGCCGGACAGCAGGACCGCCCCGTACACCTGGGCGATGGAGGCCGAGGCAATGGGGGTTTTGTCGATGGACGCGAACACCGCGTCCATCGGCGCGCCCAGATCTTCGCTGAGCACCTCCCGGATGGGATCGAAGGCGGACGCGGGAACACTGTCCTGAAGCTTGGAAAATTCGCGTACCAGGTCGATGGGAATCAGGCCCGGCTGGGTGGACATGACCTGCCCCAGCTTGATAAAGGTGGGGCCCAGTTCTTCAAAAGCCATGCGGACCCGTTCGGCCCGTGAGAGCCGCTCGGTCTGTTCGCGGTGCTGCCTTGAAATCATCTGCATGCCGATTTCAAGGTACTGCTCGATTTTCAACAGCTCGACGAACTCACCGAACCCGTACTTGAAAAAAATGGTCAGTATCTGGCGATACCGGTTCAGGTGGCGGTAGGTCCTGCCGATGATGCCGATTTTGCGTATGCTGAGCATCGGGGTTTACTGGTCGTCACCGGGGGCGTGGGAATCCTCGATGGCAAGGGTTTTGCGCATGTGCTTGATCTCGTCCTTGACGGCGGTCAGTTCCTCCCGGGTCACGAGATTGGCCTTGGCCAGAAGGTCTTTGACGGTCCTTTCCACCTTTTCCTCCAGCTTCTCTCTGGACTCGTCGTAGCGCTTGAGAAAGTCGTTGACGAATTTTTTGCCCTCGTTTTCCGACAACTCGGCCCGCTGGACAAGATCTGAGGCGAACTCCTCCACTTCCTCCTTGGTTTTCAGGGCCATGCCGATGCCCGCGAACATGAATTTTTTCAAAAGATCGATCATGAAAACTCCTCCTTTTTCGATGACAATTCGGGCAGGCAACCGGCGGCGTGCATCAGACCGCAAGGGTTACTGTGTTGCGCCCGGCGGCTTTCGACGAATATAAGGCATCATCGGCTTTCTTAACAAGCGATTTTTTGTTCTTCGCGTGGATGGGGAAGCCGGCCACGCCCAGACTGATGGTCACGTGAAGGTGCTCGCCGGGGACATACTCCACGCGCAGGGCATCCACACGCCGGCGAATCTTTTCCGCCAGGGAGAAGGCGGCCTCCGGCCCGGTTTCGTGAAGCAGCAGGGCCATCTCCTCGCCGCCGTACCGGGCCACCACGTCGGAACTACGGCAGCTTTCCCGGATCTCGGCGGCCACCTCCCGCAGCACCATGTCGCCTGCCTGATGGCCCCAGGTGTCGTTGAACCGTTTGAAATGATCGATATCGATCATGACCAGTGAAAGTTCCCGGCCCTTGCGCCGGGCCAGCAGCAGTTCCTGCTGAAGCATGTTCTGAAAATAGTCGTGGTTGTAAAGGCCGGTGAGACCGTCGGTGACCGCTTTTCTGGAAAGCTCCAGCCGGCCGGCGGCGGCCAGGGAGATGATCTCCAGCGTTTCGATGCGGTCCCGGGTAAAGGCGCTGCGGGTCAGGTTGTTTTCAAAATAAAGAAGGCCGATCAGCGTGGTTTCCTCGTCGGTGGTGACGGCAATGGGCATGCACAGGATGGACTTGACGTCGTTGGACTGAATATAGTCCTCTGAATGAAGCATGGGCAGGACATTGTGGGGATCCCGGGCGTTGTGAACCACCAGGCTCTCGTGGGTCCGGGCAACGTAATTAACCACGGTGTGAGAGAGGGTCTCCTTCTGGCTCACCGGCGTGGACTGCATGATCTCCACATCCCGGGAGCCAACGGACCACTCGGCCTCCACAAACAGGTCTTCCTGCTCCTGCTGTTCCTCCTCCTTTGCCTCCTTGCGGAAAATCAGCAGCCCCTTCTGTGCCCCGGCAAATTCCACGGCCGCCCGGATGATGCGTTCCACCATGCGGGTGTGAATCCGCTCCTCGGCAATGGCCTTGAGCGCCTTGCGCAGGGCGGAAAGGTCAATGGCGGCGGCGGTCATGGTGCTGGAGGTGCCGCCGGTGGAGCTTCGCACCGCCAGCTGATGACCGGAGGATCCGTACCGCTGCTCGATCTGCCGCACCTTGGCCGCGGCCCCCCAGCGGGAGTAGGCGCCCCGGGCCTCGGCCGCGCAGGCCCTGCCGAACTCGTCATACCCCCTGGCAAAATGAAAATCCGCGGCCAGTTCCGCGGCCAGTCCATGGTTCTGCAGGAAACCGTGCTTCCGGGCGTTCACCATGGCATGATGATACAACGCCGTGGCCCGGTCCGTGTTTCCGGCGCATCGGGCCTGTTCGGCCCGCATCAGGCACAGCATGTGGGCGAAATTCTCGGGGCAGCTCTTTGCCCATCTCCGGTACCGGTTGATGCAGCGCCGCATCACCCTTTCATACCGCTTCTTTTCAGCCGGGGGGGCGCCGTCATAAAGTTTTGCCGCGGAAAGGCACCAGTAAAAATACACCTGGGCCACGTACAGCGTGCCCATGGCGTATTCCTCCAGCGGCCGGGCCTTGGCTGCGGTGTCAAAGCACTGCTGATAGTTGCCGAAGAAAAACATGATCATGCAGCGCTTGGCGTAATGGAGAAAAATACCCAGTTGCAGGTTCTCGTCTTCAATGGCCCTCAGCCGGGCCTCCCGGTCATTCCAGTGCGTCTGAAGGCTCTCGGCGGCCCCCTTTTCGGCCCCGGTCAGCTGAAGGAAAATCTCGTAGGTGTCCATGTAGTTGTTCAGCACAAAGGGCGAGTCAAGCCGCTCCAGAAAGGCCTTGTGGGAGAGGTGGGCCTCGAACACGTCATCCAGGGGGAGCCCGGCGAAAACAGAATAGGCCGCCGACACGTTGATGCTGTGGCCGGTGAAGATCACATCCCCGGTTTCCATGCCGTGCCGGATGGCCAGCGACAGGTAGTGCATGGTGTTTTTCACGTGCTCGCACCAGGGCAGGATGAAATAGGCGTATACGAAATAAGACTTGCAGAAGGAAGGCGTGTCGTTGAACCGGTTGATGGCCGCCAGGCCGGTCTTGCCCACGCGGTACCCGTACCGGAGAAACCCCAGCTTGGAGCCGAAGATCAGGCCCAGGGGAATCAGGCCGAAGGCCACGAACTCGGGCAGGCCGTACTTGAGGCCCAGGCGGCATCCCATGATGATGCTCACGGCGAACAGGTTGGGGTTGGCGTAGTAGGCGGGCACGCCCACGGCGGTGAGCAGCGCGACAATGGCCCGCTGCCGCCGGTCGGTCATGACGGGAAGTTTAGAGACCTCCTCCACCGGCATGAAGCCCTGTGTCAGCCGGAAATGGACCAGCTCGCGCAGCACGCGAAGTTTTCCCGTATGAAGGGAGAACCGGACCCCCAGGCGGCCCAGGGCCTCCAGCCCGGTTTCCAGGGCCTTGTCCGGCTTGTCCGCCGCGGTGTAAAGCATCACGACGAGCCGGTCCACCTCGGACCGGTCCACCGGGTCGGCGGTGTGGTCCAGCATTTCGTCAAATACCCGCTGGGCGCCCTCGGCGTCTCCGGTGAGAAAAAGCCCCTCCCCCAGCTGCCGCATCAGGGACCATGACAGGTCGTGCAGGGTTTCCCACCGGTTGTCCGGCAGCAGGGACACGGCGGCGGAAAAATAGTTGACCGCCGCCGTATGGGCCGCGGCGGCCCTGGCTTTTTCCCCGGCCCGCAGGTTGAGCCGGGCCACGTCCATGCGCCGGTCCGGATCCGTCAGTACCGGCAGGGCCCGGTTGAACTGGTAGACGATCTGAAAAAGATTTTCCTCCAGTTCCTGGTCTCCCGCGGCGCCCAGCAGCAATTCCCCGATGCGCAGATGAAGACCGGGCCTTTCGTTTTCCGGGACCAGGGAATAAGCAGCCTCCCGAATCCTGTCGTGCTGGAAGTGATACAGGCTGCCCTCGGCCCGGAGCAGGTCCGCGGCCACGGCCTCGGCCAGGTCGTCCACCACGTCGTCGATGGGCCGGCCCAGAAGGGCCGCCGCCATGTCCAGTTCGAACCGGCCGCCCAGGCAGGAACAGGCCAGCACCGTTTCTTTTGCCCGGTCGCCAAGAGCGCCGATCCGGCCCACCATCAGGTCAATGACGTTGTCCGTGATCTCCAGCCGGTCGATGTCGGCGGCCTTCCAGCGCCAGCCGGTTTCCATGTCCAGCTCCAGCAGGCCCTGGTCGTAAATGGTCTGCAGAAACTGATTGACGAAAAAAGGAACCCCGTTGGTCTTTTTGTACACCACATCGGCCAGGGGCTCGGCCTTGATCGTGCCGCACCGCAGGAAAAGGGCGATAAACTCGTTGAGCTGCCGCGGGGTAAAGGGCGCAAGCTGAACGCGTTCCACCGGCACCCCCTTGGCTTGGGTTTTTTCCAGGATCGATTCCACCGGCCCCCGGTCGGCCGCGTCGCTTCGGTATGCCGCGATGATAAACAGCGCCCCGATATCGGGCTCACCGGCCAGGTGGCCCAGCAGGGAAAGGCTCTCGGGGTCGGCGTCATGAAGGTCGTCTAAAAAAATCGTCAGCGGGTGGCTCTCCCTGGCGAAAACTCGAACAAACTGCTTGAACGCATAGTTGAGGCGGTGCCGGGCGTCCTCCGCGCTGGCCAGTTCGGGCGGCGCGGGCTGGCGGCCGATGACCATCTCCAGTTCCGGAAGGATATTGATGATCAGCTGGGCGTTGGCGCCCAGGGATTCCAGAAGGTTGTCCCGCCAGGCCGCGACGCGGTCACCCGACTGGGCCAGCAGCTGCTTGATCAGTCCCCGGAAGGCCTCGTCAAAGCCGCTGTAGGGGACCGACGCCCGAAGGGATTCAAACCGGCCGACGCACAAGAAGCCTTTGCGCGATGCCACCTCCCGGCACACATGATCGGCCAGCGCGGTCTTGCCCGTGCCCGTGTCGCCGGTCACCACGGCCAGCCGGCAGGCCCCCTTTTCCACCCGCCGGAAAAGCGCCGCCAGCCGGTCCGCCTCTTCTTCCCGGCCCACCAGCTTCCGGGGAATGACAAAATCCACCGACATGTCCCGGGTGGCGATGTCGAACCGTTCCACCCGGCCGTTGACCCGCAGGGACTCCAGGCATTTTTTCAGGTCGTAGGACAGGCCGTAACTGCTCTGGTACCGGTCCTCTGCCTCCTTGGCCAGCAGCTTCATCACGATGTCGGACACCACCTGCGGAATGGCGGCGTTGAGCTCCACCGGCGGAACGGGCCGTTTGGCCATATGGGCATGAAACAGCTCCAGGGGGTCGCTGATATCGTCAAAGGGCAGCCGCTGGGTGAGCAGTTCGTAAAAGGTTACACCCAGTGCATAAAGGTCGGTCTGGTAGCTCACCGGCCGGTTCATGCGGCCGGTCTGTTCGGGCGCCATGTAGGCAAAGGTGCCGTCAATGACTGCCTCGTCCCCGGCGGCCGGGTCGTCACCGGTCAGGGCCGATGAGATGCCGAAATCGGTAAGCTTGACCTGCTTTGTCTTTATATTGAGAAGAATGTTGTGGGGCTTGATGTCCCGGTGAATGATCTTTCTGGCATGCAGCTTGCCCAGGGCGTCGGCGATCTGAATGCCGGTGGTCAGGAAAAGCTCCAGGGAAAAGACCTGGCCGGCGGCCAGCTTTTTCAGGGAAACACCGTCAAAATCCTCCACCACCAGGGCCACTTTGCCGTGGTGTTCCACCATGTCGAGCACCCGGACCACCGAGTCGTCTTCCAGTGCCCGGACCATTTCATACTCCCGGCGGAACCGGGCCACCTCTGATGGCGTGGGGCTGTCGGTGTTGAGCACCTTGACAATAACCGTCCGGCCGGTGTCCTCCCCGGTTTTCCGGCCGCGATAGACCATGGAGGTCCGTGTTTCATCGATTTTTTCAGACAGGATATAACCGGGAATCTGGTCCATGGCGTGTCCCAAGAGATGGTATTATGAAAATACGGGCACAGGCGGACGGAAAACGCTTGAAAAGCTCAGGTCAGACGTAAAAACAGGCCCGGTTCCATTTATTTTATTTTAACTACTATAGGCCATAACCGGCTTGGTTGACAAGTTTTTTTATTTTATCCGGGCCGCCTTCACCGCCGGCGCGGCCCCGTTGACACGGCATTTTTCAATGGTTCAGCCGGTCACCTCCCTCTCCTGCTTCCGGCCAGCTGTCCCCGGGTACAGCCTTGTCTGCCTTCATGTTTCTTGATTGATCTTGCCCGGTTTTTCTGGTAGGAAGCAAAAACACCGACGGCATCGGCCATGCCCCCGTAGCTCAGTGGATAGAGCAATGGATTCCTAATCCATGTGCCGTGTGTTCGATTCACACCGGGGGCACCAGTAAAATCA
>JBMORB010000294.1:0-14115 GCA_049320925.1 Thermodesulfobacteriota bacterium
CACGGGTTCTGGCCGTGGGACCGGCGGCCTTGTATTCCGATATCGGGGCGCTCTGTTCGGCGCCGGTGAAAAAAGGGGAACTGACCCACGCGGACACCTGGGCCGGTCGGGGGGGCTTCGGAAGCAAGCTGTTCCAGGAACACGGCATTGTCGGCATCATCTACGGCGGTACCTACGCGGACGACGACTTCTGCAACCGGTCCGTGGCCGACCAGTGGTTTGAAAACAAGTTCAACCGGCGCATGGCGGCCAAGGACATGGAGGCCACGGCCAAGTACCGGTTTGATCCCAGGTTCAACACCGGCGGCACCTTTGGCGTGAACTACGCCACCATGGAAGGCAACCTGCTGGCCTTCAATTACCGTTCCATCCACTGGACCGAGGACCAGCGCCGGGACCTGCACCAGCGACTGGTCCTGGACCACTATCTCAAACAGTTCAACGAAGAGACGATTGTGCCCAAGCAGCAGCGCACCTGCGGCGAGCCCTGCGCCGCGGTCTGTAAGAAATTAAACGGCGAATATAAAAAGGACTACGAGCCCTACCAGACCCTGGGGCCATTGTGCGGCATCTTTGACCAGCGGGCCGCGGAAGCGCTCAATGGCCATGCGGACAGCCTGGGGTTTGACGCCATCTCCGTGGGCGGGGTTGTGGCCTGGCTGATGGACTGCGTAGACGAAAACCTGATCACGCCCGAAGAGCTGGGCGTGGAGGCCCGGCCCCGATGGAATGTGGAAGCCTTTGACGTGGTAGCCGATTCCATGCACAACGCCCGCTTGGGGATGGCCCTGCTGGACCAGATGACAACAGCCGACGGCAAAATCCCGCTGGCCTTTGGCGCCCGCAAGTTTGCCCGGCGCCTGGCCCGGGAAAAGGGAAAGGAAGTGCGGGACCGGTTCGTGTATCTCGCTTTTGCCCGCCAGGGCTGGATGGTGCCCAACCAGTACTGGACCCCCGGCGCCTTTGCGCCCATGGCCATCATGGGCAAGTACTACATGCATTACGGCCGCGATTTTCTGCCGCCCAGGGAACTGGGCCGGGAGTGCGCCCGCCGCCTGATAAAGGAATTGATGCTGGACAACATGGGCATGTGCCGGTTTCACCGGGGCTGGTCCGAAGAGATGGTGCCCGACATCGTGGAAAAGCTTTTCAGCGCAAAAGAGCGTTTTCTGCGGTCCATCACGCTCACCGCCGGCCGCATTGCCAGCCGCAACGCATCGGTGTTCTGGGAGCCCGGCCGCGTGGCCGACCTGGTGGCCGCTTTTTTGAAAAAGAAAAAAGAGGTTGAAGGCGTAAAAAACGAGGAGCTGGACCGGTGGGTCGCGCTTTTCGACAAAGACAAAAACGCCGCCGCTTATGAGTTCTGGTACGAGATGCACAAGGGCATCCACGAGTCACTCCGGGAGTTCCCGGACTGACGGCCGGGCCGGGAGGGCTCTTTGCTATATTTAAATCGGGATCGGGATCGGGATCGAAATCGAAATTCATGTATCGCCGCATCCTCAAAAATTATTTTTTACCCTGTTTATCCGTGTCCTTTTCTTTGGCGCAAAGAAAAGGACCAAAAGAAAACAGCCCTGCGGCTTGGCCTCCGGCTTCCCTCGCGCAAACGGGTTTTTCGGCGCGGGCAGGAACTCGTTCGCCTGACGGCGAACTCAAACAGCCTGCCCGCTGTTTCCGAAAAACCCGTTTGTGCTCGGCTGCGCTGCACGGGCGGGGCCGACCCCTTATGCTCAGTTGCACGGTTCCTTTTAGTGACACAAAAAACCTTCTCGGGCACTTTGGGGGTGGCATGGGCATCTTATCCAGGCAGGGCGAAGGCGACTCCCTGTATTTCTACGATTTTGACAATCAACTGATCGAGCTTCACACCGGGACCCTGAACGAACGGTTAAATGCTTATGCGAGCTGGCCGGTTCGGCATTCAGGAGGCGGAAAATGAAGACCGTAAATACCATCGAAGTCATGGACCGGCTCAAACGCGATTATCCGATCCGGTATGCCACGGAGCAGGACCAGGTCCGCTTCACGGTCCACGGCATTGCCGAAGAGTTCCGGGTGTCGGTCCTGCCGGACGAATGCGTTGTCTCCACGGCGGACTGGCACGAGCACTTTTCCGACCCGGAAGAGATGGAGTCCTTTATCCGTGCCCTTTTTACCGGAAGGGCCGAACTCTTTGTCACCTATCGCGGGGATACACCGGTATCGCACGAAATTCAGGTCATCAAAAGCGGAACCCCGGAACGGGTGTCCAAAACCGGCGCCCTGTTTTTCCCTTTCTGGAAACCGAAGTCCAGGAAAAAAAAGAGTACAAAATTTCTTTTCAGGAGGCGCCATGAGCCTTTTTGACCGCCTGTCCGGTCGCGGGAAAAAGAAACCCGACCCTCCGCCCCGGCCGGAAGGCTGGAACCTGACCCTTACGGATCTGATGGACGAGGTGGAGACGGGCAGGTGGGGCCCGCTCAAGCCGCACGAGCTTGAATGGGCCCGGGACTACGAGCGCAGCCTGATTCCGGACACCATGCGTTTTCCGCGCAAAGGCGATGTCTACGAGGCGCTTGGGGACATGGAGGTGGATTTCATGACCGCCTGGGCCGCCCCTTTTACCGGCGGCGGCAAAGCCCTGATGAAAAAAGGGGACAGGGTGTTCGTGGAATCCGGGCCTTCCGATCCAAAGCCCATCGGATCTTATGTGACGGCCATGGATTACCGGACCCTTGAGGAGCGCATGGTGCCGGAGCAGGACCGGAACGCGCCCGGGTACGGCGGGTTTTATTTTTTCTTTTCCACGATTGACCTCAACACAAAGTTTGCCCTTGTTCAAACGGGGTATGAAAAGCGGGAGTGACGCGGCGTCTCCGGCGGGCGGGAACCGGCGCCGGAGGGCGGGCAAAACCGGGGAGCGGGCGGAAAAATGAAAGTAAGACGGCTGGGAGAGCCGGGCAGAACCGATATCGTGGAACTCGAATGCAACCGGATCGGGTTCTGGTGGCTGCTGCGCGTGCTGAAAAGACTGCCCGCGCTGACAGTGGAGCATGCCGACCGCCACACGGGCACCGATGACGTGGATGTCGTCTTCAGATACAGGGGCCACGAGTTTTTGATCGACGGGCCCATGGCAAACTACTGGATTCACCGGGACCCGTCCGCACGCCCGGACCCGGTGTTTGAAGAGATCATCGCTCACCTTGAAAAAACCAGGGCCCGGTGGTGGATGGTTTTTTCATATCCAGGTTAACCCGGATATTTCACGAAATTTTCCGACAATGAAAGGTGGTCGCAATGGCTGAAACAGACAGGCCCCTTCTTGGCGCGGCCAGATTGATCGCCGCCATTCCACTTATGATGATCGCCGTCATTATCGGCGGCATCGTGGGGCTGTTCCAGGGGATCAGAGGATGGTTCCGGCCCATAGGTTTTGCGCGTTTCGCTTCAACCGGCCTGGTAATTTGCGAAGTCCCGGAACGCTTCGCCGATCTGCTGGACCTTGCCGAACGTTTCAACATAGGAGACGATGTCAAAAGGGCGGCCCTGGCATCCACGCTGTCCGAATCGGAAAAACGCGGCATTCAGGCGGCCCTGGCGGGAAGGGCCGAGGACCTGGAACAGTGGATCGACGGCACCAAGGTAAACGGCCATATCGCCGAGGCGGCGATTCCGTTTGCCAATTTGCTGCAGGCATTGAGCGAAATGGGGCTTTTGCGGGATCGGCCCGGCTTTTCGAAGTCAGGATAAGGCTGCCGGCGCCGTCTTTCCGGCAGGCATGCACGCCACTGTCGGGGAGCCCTGCATGGGGTTCACGGAGGCATTGACGAATCGCTCCGGGAGTTTCCGGATTGACCGCCGGGTTTGGTCAGTTTTGCCTTTTCATTTTTCCGGCGCCGGAGTAGAAACAGAAAGCGGGGCACCGGGGGTGTTTTTTTCAGAGTGACATACAATTCAGGAGGAATCGCATGGATCGGATACTGATCGGCAAGGGCGACAAGCAGGTCCATCTGCTGGCCAGGTATGGTAACCGGCACGGCCTGATCGCCGGAGCCACCGGCACCGGCAAAACCATTTCCCTGCTGGTGCTGGCCGAAGGCTTTTCACGCATGGGCGTGCCGGTTTTCATGGCCGACGTGAAGGGCGACGTGGCAGGGCTTGCCATGGCCGGAACCCCGGGCGAGAAGATTCAGCAGCGCGTGGCCCAGATCGGCATGGAAGGCTACGCCGGCGAAGCCGGCCCGGTCCTGTTCTGGGACCTGTTTGGCAAGGCGGGCCATCCGGTGCGGGCCACGGTCAGCGAAATGGGACCGGCCCTGCTGGCCCGGATTCTGGAATTAAACGACACCCAGGCCGGCGTGCTGGAGATCGCTTTCAAGCTGGCCGATGACCAGGGCCTGCTGCTGCTGGACCTGGATGACCTGCGGGCATTGTTGACGTTTGTCGTGGACAACCGCAAGGAAATATCAGGGCAGTACGGCCTGGTCAGCCCCCAGTCCGTGGCCGCCATTCAGCGGTCCCTGCTCACCCTGGAGCGGGAGGGCGGAGACGCCCTGTTTGGCGAGCCGGCCCTGGAACTGACCGACCTGATGCGCACCGATCTTGGCGGCCGGGGCGTCATCAGCATTCTGGCGGCCGACCAGCTTATTTTAAAACCCCGTCTCTATTCGAGCTTTCTTTTGTGGCTGCTTTCCGAGCTGTTTGAAAACCTGCCCGAGGTGGGCGACCTGGACAAGCCCAGACTGGTCTTTTTCTTTGACGAGGCCCACCTGCTGTTTGAGGATGCGCCTCCCATGCTGGTGCAGCGCGTGGAACAGGTGGTGCGCCTGATCCGGTCCAAGGGGGTGGGGGTTTATTTCTGTTCCCAGTTCCCGGATGACGTGCCGGGCGATATTCTGGGCCAGTTGGGAAACCGCGTTCAGCACGCGCTGCGGGCCTACACGCCAAGGGATCAGGAGGCGGTAAAAACCGCGGCCCAGACCTTTGTTCCCAATCCGAAGCTGGACGTGGCCCAGGCCATATCCCAGCTCGGCGTGGGCGAGGCCCTGGTCTCTACTCTTCAGGAAAAGGGGGTTCCCATGCCGGTGGAGCGCACACTCATTTGTCCGCCGCGCTGCCGCATGGGCGCCATCACGCCGGAAGAAAGGGCCGCTGTCCGGTCCCGAAGCCCTGTGGGCGCAAAGTACGACACCCCGGTCAACCGCGAGTCGGCCCACGAGATTTTAAATCGCCGGACCGCGGACAAGGCATCCGAGGGGCCGGACGCTAAACCGGCCGGAACAAAAACAAAGCCGGCCGAACCGGACAAATCCACCGAAGGCAGGGGAAAGCTGGGCGAACTGCTGTGGGGCACCAAGCGGCGCCAGGGCATGGTGGAAACCATGGCCAAGCAGACCGTCCGGACCATCGGCAGCCAGCTCGGCCGGCAGATCCTGCGCGGCGTGCTGGGCGGCATTCTGGGCCGGCGGTAGTCCGCGGACCCGCGAATTTTTTGGCCGGTGGCTGTCCGGCCGCCATATCGAAGTTTAACCGGATAACAAGGAGGAGGTGGGCTATGAAAAAGTATGGCGCGGAGTTTTTCGGGACTTTCTGGCTGGTGCTGGGTGGCTGCGGCAGCGCGGTGCTGGCCGCCGCGTTTCCCGGCGTGGGCATCGGCCTGCTGGGCGTTTCACTGGCCTTTGGCCTGACCGTGCTGACCATGGCCTTTGCCATCGGCCACATATCCGGCTGCCATCTCAACCCGGCGGTCTCCGTCGGCCTCTGGGCCGGGGGCCGGTTTTCGGCAAAGGACCTGGCGCCCTACATCCTGGCCCAGGTGCTGGGCGCCATCGTGGCCGGCGGGGTTCTGTATTTTATTGCCAGCGGAAAGCAGGGGTTTGATCTTGCCGCGGGCTTTGCCTCCAACGGCTATGGCGATCATTCCCCCGGCGGATACAGCCTGTCGTCGGCCCTTATCACTGAAATCGTCATGACCATGATGTTTCTTCTGGTGATCCTTGGCGCCACCGACAAGCGTGCGCCCCAGGGCCTGGCCCCGGTTGCCATCGGGCTGTGCCTGACCCTGATTCATCTGATCAGCATTCCGGTCACCAACACATCGGTAAACCCGGCCCGCAGCACGGGCGTGGCCCTGTTTGTGGGGGACTGGGCAACGGCCCAGCTCTGGCTGTTCTGGGTGGCCCCGATCATCGGCGCTGTTCTGGGCGCTCTGATCTATCGTTTAATCGGCGGTGAACAGGAATAAGTACGTTTATACCGGCGGCGGCGCCTTTGATTGACGCAGCCGCCGGTCTTTAAAAAGGAGAATATGTCATGGCGGACCTGATCAGTGAACTGGTGTCGAAACTGGGGGTGCAGGAAGGGCAGGCAAAGGGTGGGGCGGGGCTGCTTTTCAAGCTTGCCCAGGAAAAGCTGGGCGGTGATTTTTCCAAAATCGCGGCGGCGGTGCCGGGCGTTCAGGACCTGATCGCGTCGGCGCCCAAGGCAGGAGGTCTGGCCGGTCTGGCCGGAGGCCTGCTGGGCGCTGTCGGCGGGGACAAGGCCAAGTCCCTGGCCGGTCTTGCCGGGCTTGCCGGCGGGTTTTCCCAGCTCAAGCTCGACAGCGGCATGGCGGCCAAATTCATTCCGGTGGTGCTGGATTTTGTGAAAAGCAAGGGCGGGCCGGAGATCGGCGCCCTGCTTTCCAAAGTGCTGCAAAAATGATGTTCTCGTAAAAAATTGAAATTCACCTTATTCCGTCACCCCGGCCCCCGAGCCGGGGTCCAGTAAAAATGAATAATATCATTTTATACTGGATTCCGGGTCAAGCCCGGAATGACGATGGTAAGGCTTTTTACAAAGCCATCAAAAATAGCCGGAGCCTTTTGCTCTTCCGGCCGGTTTTTCCACACGGCCCGGCCTGTAACCGGACCTTGGAGGCGGGGGCCTTATGTTGATCCGCATAAAACTCCATGTTAAAAACGAATCTGATAATAACATATTGACATAAAAACGCTTCTCATGCATTTTGAAAGAAAAACGCAGGCGTCTTATACAGACCGGGGCAGGGGAGTCGGGGTTTTATGTAGATCAATCTAATTATTGTTGGACCTTATTTGTTTGGATCGGAGGGCGTATGAGGGTACTAGTAGCGTTTTCCATCTTAATCTTTCTTTCGGGATGCAACTTAATCGGCACGTCAAAAATTCAGGAGGAACAACAGGCCCACATTGAAGAGCTGGAAAAGAAGGTTAAGGAGCTAGAGACGAGTGTTCTCCTTCTAGAGCTCACGAAAAACACATATGACATTGCGAGTTTTGACCCAGCTGCTGATGAGGGCTTTCAGCGCATTGATACAAGCGTTGGTACGTTCGCCGTATCCGTGGAGGAGGTGAAGCCACAAGCTGACGGAGTTAAGGTTCGGCTGAATGTGGGAAACCTCACGAGCGCAACGGTCAGCGGTGGTACGTTCACAATCAAATGGGGGCCGAGGAGGGGTGACAGCGACTATCCTGAGTGGCAACGGAACCTCTCGGAAAAAGAACAGAAGTTCACCGACGATCTTCGGCCTGGCACCTGGAATCCAGTCACTCTCACATTACCCGGGCTCCCACCAGATAAGTTCGGATATCTACAACTGGGCATGAAGACATCTCAAATTAAATTAATTCTAAGGAAATGAGACCCAACCAGCGCTTCCAGCGGACGGTCCTCGCGCTACGCGCTCGGCTCGCCGCTGAAAAGCGACGGTTGGGCATTTAAAGAAAGAACGAAATGAAAGTAAAATGGCTTTGGATGTGGATAGGAGGCTCAATTAGTCGAGTTGCTGGAACTGGATTAATCATCGGTTTGTTTATATTAATCTATGGAGCAACTCCAGGTCAGGCTTTTGCTGATCTTCTGTCTCATTTACCAGTCTGGGCATCCAATCCATGGTTTAGACTTTCGTTAGTGATTATTGGTCTGTTTCTAATTGCAGCATCATTGTATTTCAATGTTTGGTCTCTGCGGCAGGTCGCTATTGATCAACTAGCGGAAGATCTATCTTGGGCAATAAGCAATTTATTAAACAGTGTTGTTAAACACGACGCTCAGGTGGCAGAATGGGAAATAAAATATAGAGAGTGGTGTAATGGTGTCAGCAAGAAACTTGAAAATAGGGCATTCTTTACCAGAGCCGATCAATTGCACTTTGACATGCTTGGTATTGTTCCGCCTGCCAATTTTACTCGTAGCTTTAATGCACATCATGAATGGTTAGTCTCGCAACTGAAACTTAAATTTGAACGTCTACGAGATATCATCAACTGGTCTCAAATGCGTAAAAGATAACATTTCGCGGCCTAACGAGTGTTTCCAGCTGACGTCACCTGTCGCACGTTCTTCGCACTGGGCAACGCAGCTGAAACTGGTGCTAGGTGTTAGGCCGTGACCAAATCTATCCACACCCGTAAGGAAATCTTTCACAATGGACATTCCACGAATATTCAACATCACTGAAAGTGCTCACCGCATCCATAACCCGTTCACACCCGAAAAGCTCGCCGCTCTCGGCGCTGCGCTGCGTCTGGAGTCGGGGGTCCGAGTGCTCGACCTCGGCAGCGGTTCGGGGGAGATGCTATGCACCTGGGCACGCGATCACGGCATCATCGGCACCGGCATCGACATGAGCCGGTTGTTCACCGGGCAAGCGAAACGACGTGCCGAAGAACTCGGTGTCGCCGGTCAGGTCAAGTTCATCCATGGCGATGCCGCCGGCTACGTCTCTGACGAGAAGGTCGGTGTGGCAGCCTGTGTCGGCGCCACCTGGATCGCCGGTGGAGTCGCCGGCACTGTCGAGCTTCTGGCGCAAAGCCTGCGCACCGGAGGGATCATTCTCATCGGCGAGCCCTACTGGCGCCAGTTACCGCCGACGGAAGATGTGGCAAGGGGGTGTCTTGCCCACTCAATTTCCGACTTTCTCCTGCTTCCGGAACTTCTTGCGTCTTTCGGCCACCTTGGCTGCGACGTCGTTGAAATGGTTCTGGCTGACCAGGACGGCTGGGACAGATACGAGGCGGCCAAATGGCTCACCATGCGCCGATGGCTTGAAGGCAATCCCGACGACGAGTTGGCCAAAGAGGTTCGGGACAAACTGACCTCGGAACCCGTGCGCTATGCCGCTTACACGCGTGAATATATGGGCTGGGGTGTGTTCGCGCTGATGCCGCGTTGATGCGTTGGCGCACCCGGAGGATCGTCAACGGTCGTAGCTCGCAACCGCTGGTGGCTCCCGTCGGCCGCCTCGATCGCTAAGTTTCACTGTGTTCCAGTCGCGCTTCGCGCCCCTTGGACGGGTTAACTCGAACGTCGCCCCCAGCCCCCTCATCAGGAAGCCATTCCCTTCAGTTTAACTCCCTTTCCAGCCACTGGCGGGTGGGGCCTTCGATGGAATAGACGCCCTTGTTGTGGCCCACGGAGCGCATGAATTCGGTCTCCAGGGGTTTGGGCAGGTCAAATGCGGCAAGGTCTTCGGCCATGTCGGAGTTGCGCCGCACCAGGTAGACTTTGGGTTTGCCCTTCCAGGTGTTGATCACAAAATAGTGGGCCACGTCGTTTTTGGACCGGATCACGTAGTTTCCGCGTGTCCAGTTGTTTCCCCATTCAAGGTAGAGGCGCACCGCCTCTTCCGGCGTCATATCCCAGTCAACCTGGTTGATCAGGTCTCTTCTTTTTTTGAGTTCGGTAAGTGTCAGCATAAGGCCATTCTCCTTTCAAAAGATATTCACTGAAATGATAAGCAAGGCCCGTGCCGGAATTTTACAAGAGGGTCCTGATCCGCCTGCCGATAACAATGCGCTCGGTGTCGATGCGCGTGTCATAGGCGTAGAGTTCGACGCCGCCCTTTACCACGTCGCGCAATGTCAGGCCATAGGCGGGGTCGATGTGGTCAGCGGGCTTGAAGGTTCTGGCGTCCATGCGCTGAATCAGGTAAACCATGGCGCACCGGTGGCCTTCTGATACAAGCTGTTGAAGTTCAAACAGATGTTTTTTGCCGCGGTCGGTCACCGCGTCCGGGAAAAAAGCGGTGCCGTTTTCCACCAGGGTGCAGTTTTTCACCTCCACGTAGCAGCGGTCCCCGGTTTTCGTGTTTTCCAGCATCAGGTCCAGCCGCGTGTGGGCGCTGGTTTTGACTTCCGGTATAACCGCGTCGTAGCCGCTCAAGGGCCGGATATAACCCTTTTCAATGGAGCGCCGCACCAGGGCGTTGGGAATGCCGGTGTTCACGCCCACCAGGGAGCCGGGCATTTCAATCAGTTCCCAGGTGTACTTGAGCTTTCGTCCGGGACTGTTTTGGCGGGAGATATAGACCGGCCGGCCCGGCTCGGCGCAGGTCTTCATGGAGCCGGAGTTGGGGCAGTGGGCCGTTACCACCCGGTTGTTTCCAAGACGAATGTCGGCCAGAAACCGCTTGTACCTTTTGATCAGGGTGCCTTTCACCAGCGGCGGCCAAGGGATGCCTTCTTTTGGGGCCATGGGATGTCCTTTGCAAAAAATTTTTTTCAACACGTAGCATTGTTTTACCAAAAGGGCAAACCCGGTCTGCGCGGAAAGTGGCTCGTTCATGGGCTTTGAGCCAGGTGTGTATCGTAATTCATGAGTCAGTATGTTCTGACACTGTTGTCCAAAACCAGTTTTACCCATGGCGGCACATCTTTTGATTTGTTTATCCAAATCGGTATCGCTATCGGTATCGGTAACGAGATCGAGATCGAATTTAATGTACGGCGGTTCTTTTTAAATGTTTTGATGCGTTTATAATGTCATTGTCCGGCTTGTCCGGACATGTTTTATCGCCGGCCGCAGTGGACCCCGGCCCGGGGGCCGGGTTGACTGGGTGGTATGCGCCGGTTACCGGATTTCAGGGGGTTCACAGGTTTTTGTGCCCTGTTCAGCCTTGAAAATCCTCGAAACCGATTCGCCGGTATGGTATGGTAGCACCATAAACGGGTGGCGATATGCGTAACAATAAATCCGCAATGAGGTTGAGATGAAAAAACAGGGTTTGATGGTGTGTGTCTGGATAGGGGTCTGTCTGGTCCCGGCCTGGTGTTTTGCCGGACAGAAGTTTGAAGTTTCGCAGTTCATATCCCCCGGCATTTGCAGCGACTGCCACAGCGAGATTTACAGCCAGTGGGAAAACTCCATGCACGGCCTGGCCCATCATGATCCGCTCTATCAAAAGGTGGCAAAGTTTTTCTTAACCGGCCTGACCCACCCCGGCGAGGTGGAGGAGTCCGAGTCCTGCGTCAAGTGCCACACCCCGGTGGGCGTGTTGACCGGGTTCCCGCAAAAGACCTCGGATGACTGGTCCAAAACCCCGGAAATCGCCACCCGCGGGGTTCAGTGCGACTTCTGCCATTCGGCCGTGAGCGCGGAAAAGATGTACAACAACGGCATGATCCTGTCGCCGGGCAACGGCGAGGATGACCCCGGCGTCAAGCGCGGGCCCATCAAGGACCCGGCGCCGGAGTTCCATGAGGCGGAATTTTCGGAATTTCATACCGGCGCCGAGATCTGCGGCACCTGCCACAATGTCAGGCACGTGGCCTTTGGCACGGATCTTGAGACCACCTACGACGAGTGGAAGGCGAGCCCTTACAATGCCAAGGACCCGGCCAAACGGGTGGTGTGCCAGGACTGTCACATGCGCCAGAAGCCGGGCGTGCCGGCCACCGGTTCCACGGCCCGGCCCGACAACCCGGGCCAGCCATCGGATATCGGACCGGAGCGGGACCATGTGTATACCCACTATTTTGTGGGCGCCAACAGTTTTGTCCCGGCCCGGTTCGGTGACACGGTCAAGGCGGACCTGGCCGCCGAGCGGCTGGCCCATGCCGCCGCCCTTGCGCTGGACACCCGGAACCTGAAAAAAGGGACCCTCAAGGTGACCGTGACCAACACCGGGGCGGGCCACAAGCTGCCCACGGGCCTGACCAATGCCCGGGAAATGTGGCTGGAGGTGACGGTGAAGCGCAAATCCGACGGCAAGCTGCTTTATGCCTCCGGCGTGCCGGATGACGACGGCCATCTGGGGGAAGGCACGGTGATCTACCACACGGTTTTTGGCGACGGCAAAGGCAGACCGGTGGACAACATCTCACTGGCCCGCAAGATTCTCAAGGACCGGCGCATACCGCCCCAAAAGTCGGTGACCGAGACCTTCAAGCTGCCCGCCGGCATTGCCGCCACGGACGTGGTGGTGTCGGCCCGGCTGCAATACCGGATCTGCTCCCAGCACCTGCTGGACCTGGTCCTGGGCAAGGGCGCCCTGAAGGTGCCGGTGGTGACCATGGCCAAGGCAGAAGAAGAGTTGTAAACTCCAGGCCGTTTTACCGGGGATAGAAATAAAGATGGCCAGGGAACAGACCGCCAGGCAGATCAAAAAAAAGGTGACTGATCTGCTGGCCCGGCTGGACCAGGCCGGCGCCATGAAAGAACTGGTTGCGCTGCCGGCCCGCCAGGTCATCAACCCCCTGATCGGGTTTTTATTCAGAAAAGGGGACCCGGCCCAGCAGCGGGCCGTGGAGGCCGTGGCTGAAGTCATGGCCAACCTTGCCGAAACCGACATGGAAGCGGCCCGGGTGATCATGCGCCGCCTGATGTGGAGTTTAAACGACGAATCGGGCGGTATCGGATGGGGGGCGCCCGAGGCCATGGGCGCCATTTTTGCCCGGCATGCCGGCCTGGCCGCCGAATACGCCAAAATCCTGTTTTCCTATATTCATCCGGACCAGAACTTCCTTGAGCATGACGACCTGCGCATGGATGCCCTGCGGGGCATCCACCGGCTTTCTATTGCACGGCCCGGACTGGCCAGGGCGTTTCGGGGTCATGTGGAACCGTATGTCCATGACCCGGATTCCGGGGTCCGGCGTCTGGCAGGGGAGATTCTCGCGGCCATGGATGAAACGGCTTTGCCGGCCTGATCCTTTCCCGTCTCCGGTTCATCTTTGTTTTTTGGGTTTTCCTTTGAAATTATTCAGTTTGCGGGCAGGCCGGCGCCATAAATCTCTTGACAACGGCCGGCGATTCCATTAAAAGCTATTGGATTGTAATACAGACAAGGGTCTGTAAAAAAATCAATAACTTTTGAAATATAGCAATTTCAGGAGAGAAAGATGGCAGTTCCAAAACACAAAAAGTCGAAATCCAGAAGAGACATGCGCAAAGCACAGACAAAGGTAGAGCCGGTCAACGTCTCTTCCTGCCCGCAGTGCGGCGAACCCAAGCTTCATCACCGGGCCTGCGCCTCCTGCGGCACCTACAAAGGCCGCACCGTCATCGAGGTGGAAGAATAGGGCCTTGTCCCGGCCGTCCCGGCCCGTTAGCGAGAGACAAGCCATGACCACGTCCGGCGAAGAGAGACGCGTTGTTGTCGTTACCGGCGGTTCCAGGGGAATCGGCCGGTCTGTCTGTCTTGCCTTTGCCGACCCGGCCACCCGCGTGTATGTCAATTACGCGGCATCCGCCGGCCAGGCCGAAGAAACAAGGCGGCTGGTCGAGGCGCGCGGCGGCGCGGCGTCCTGTATTTGCGCCGACGTGTCCAAGGAAAGCGACGTGGCGGCCCTGTTCAAGACCGTTGTGGCCGAATCGGGCCGCATCGACGTGCTGGTGAACAACGCCGGCATCGCCAGAGACGGCCTGGTGCCCCGCATGAGCGAGGCGGACTGGGACGACGTGATGGCCGCCAACCTGAAGGGCGCGTTTTTCTGCATCAAGGCCGCTTCCCGGCAGATGCTCAGGCAGCGGGGCGGCCGGATCATCACCATTTCCTCGGTGGTGGGGTTTTCCGGCAACGCGGGGCAGGCCAACTACGCGGCCTCCAAGGCCGGCCTGATGGGGCTGACCCGGTCCGTGGCCCTGGAGTTCGCCTCCCGGAACATCACGGTCAACGCCGTGGCCCCGGGGCTCATCGCCACCGACATGGCGGCCGGCCTGTCGGACCCGGAACGGGAACGCATCGCGGAAAGAATCCCCCTGGGCCGCCTGGGCACGCCCGACGACGTGGCCGGCGTGGTGGCGTTTCTGGCCTCCGACGCGGCGGCCTACATTACCGGCCAGGTGATTCATGTCAACGGCGGCATGTACATGTAAGGCCGCCATACAGCG